>NZ_JACVTY010000059.1:0-11988 GCF_016624805.1 Pseudomonas sp. S44 | reverse complement strand
TCCCCCCGGGGGGGCCCCCCCCCCCCACCCCCCGCGATAGGGCCATCACAGCCCCAAAAAAATAATTTCCCACCCCCCGGAATAATCCCCAGCCCCCACCTGTTATCCCCTCAGAACACGCATTCCGATGGGGTCCTTCGATGTACCTTAACCATTTGGCCGAACCGCTGACCGCCGACGCCCCCTGTGGCGAAAGCCTGGAATACGATGCCGACTACCTGGCCCTCGAGGAAGAGGTCCAGGGCAAGCCGGAAGTCGAATATGGCAGCACCCTGACCCAAGCCACCGCCGCCGACTGGAAGCGCGTGCACCGCCTGTCCCTGGCCCTGGCCGAGCGCAGCCGAGACCTGCGTCTGGCCGCGCACCTGACCCGCGCCGAGCTCAACCTCAACGGCTTCCCTGGTCTGGCCGCAGGCCTGGCACTGATCGAAACCCTGCTTGCCGACCAGTGGGCCCACCTGCACCCGCAACTGGACCCGGAAGACGACCACGACCCGCAACTGCGCGTGAACACCCTGGCCAGCCTCTGTGAAACCGCCGGCCTGCTGCACGACCTGCGCACCACGCCGCTGGTCGATCTCGCGCCGCTGGGTAGCGTCAGCCTGCGCGACATCGACCTGGCCAACGGTGAAGCCAGTGCCACGTCCGATTCGCAAAGCCCGTCCCTGGCCATGATCGAGGCCGTCTTCCAACAAGCCGCCCCCGAGCACCTCGCCGACACCCTGGCCACCCTGGAGCATGCCTGGCACAGCAGCCAACGCATCGAGGCGCTGCTGACCGAGCACGTCGGTTTCACCAGCGCCATCGACCTCAGCGCGTTGTCCACGACGCTGCGCCGCGCTGCCGAGGTCCTGCGCCAGCGACTGCCCGCCACGCCCATCGACACCGCGCAGGCCGCCACCCCACAGGCCCGCGCCACCGGGGCCAGCCCGCGTGGCGAGATCGCCAGCCGCGAGGACGTGCGCCAGACCCTTGACCGGTTGTGCGCCTACTTCGCCGTACACGAACCCGGCAGCCCGGTGCCGCTGCTGTTGCAGCGTGCCCGCAAACTGCTGGATCTGAACTTCATCGAATTGCTGCAAGACCTGGCCCCCGATGGCCTGGCGCAGATGGCCATGGTCAGTGGCGTGCGCGACGACCCGCGCAGCGACGACTGATCGATACACCCCGTTAACCCAGCACAGGAGCAGTCCCGTGGCAGAAAACAGCCAGAAGTTCATCGCCCGCAACCGCGCCCCACGGGTGCAGATCGAATACGACGTGGAGATCTACGGCGCCGAGAAGACCGTGCAATTGCCCTTCGTCATGGGCGTGTTCTCCGACCTTTCCGGCAAGCCTGCCGAGCCGCTGCCGCCGGTGGCCGAGCGCAAGTTCCTGGAGGTCGACGTCGACAACTTCGACGAGCGCCTCAAGTCGATGAAACCGCGCGTGGCCTTCCAGGTGCCCAACACCCTTACCGGCGAGGGCAACCTGCCAGTGGAGATCACCTTCGAGAACATGGACGACTTCAGCCCCGGCGCCGTGGCGCGCAAGGTGCCGTCGCTGGATGCACTGCTCACCGCACGCAACCAGCTGTCCAACCTGCTGACCTACATGGACGGCAAGGTCGGCGCCGAGGAACTGCTCGCCCGCGTGCTCGCCGACCCTGCGCTGTTGCAGGCCCTGGGCAGTGCCCCGAAGCCGACTGCCGACAGCAGCGACTGACCCCAACCCCCTGATCGAACCCTGACACCCGGCTGGGCCTTCGCGGCACCGGCAGGTAGACCCTTTTGCCCAAAAAACGAGGGATGCTGCAATGTCCACCCCACAAGCCCATGAGGCAACGGCCCCCGCAGCGGCCCGCGAAGTCGACCTCGATGACTTCGCCAGCCTCTTGCAAAAAGAGTTCAAGCCCAAGACCGACAAGGCCCGCGACGCCGTCGAGAACGCCGTGCGCACCCTGGCCGAGCAGGCCCTGCAAGGCACCCGGCTGATCACCGGCGACGTGCTTGGCACCGTCGAAGGCATGATCGCCGAGCTCGACCGCAAGCTCTCCGAGCAGATCAACCACATCCTCCATCACGAGGAATTCCAGGGCGTGGAAAGCGCCTGGCGCGGCTTGCACTACCTGGTGAACAACACCGAGTCGGACGAGTCGCTGAAGATCCGCGTGATGAACATCTCCAAGGCCGAAGTGCATCGCACCCTGCGCAAGTTCAAGGGCGTGGCCTGGGACCAGAGCCCGATCTTCAAGAAGCTCTACGAAGAGGAATACGGCCAGTTCGGCGGCGAGCCATACGGCGCGTTCGTTGCCGACTACTACTTCAACAACAGCGCCCCGGACGTCGAGCTGCTGAGCCAGATGGCCAAGGTCAGCGCCGCCGCCCACTGCCCGCTGATCACCGCCGCCGACCCCAGCGTGATGCTGATGGAGTCCTGGCAGGAACTGGCCAACCCGCGCGACCTGACCAAGATCTTCCAGACCCCCGAGCACGCCGCCTGGCGCAGCTTCCGCGCCTCGGAAGACTCGCGCTACGTGGGCCTGGCCATGCCGCGCTTCCTCGCCCGCGCGCCCTACGGCGCCAAGACCAACCCGGTGGAAGACTTCGACTTCGAGGAAACCACCGACGGCGTCGGCAGCAAGGATTTCACCTGGGCCAACGCCGCCTACGCCATGGCGGTGAACATCAACCGCTCGTTCAAGCACTACGGCTGGTGTTCGCAGATCCGCGGCATCGAGTCCGGTGGCGCGGTCGAAGGGCTGCCGGTGCACACCTTCCCGACCGACGATGGCGGCGTGGACATGACCTGCCCGACCGAAATCGCCATCAGCGACCGTCGTGAAGCAGAACTGGCCAAGAACGGCTTCATGCCCCTGGTGCACAAGAAGAACAGCAACCTGGCGGCCTTCATCGGCGCGCAGTCGATGCACAAGCCCGCCGAGTACGACGACCCCGACGCCACCGCCAACGCCAACCTGGCCGCGCGCCTGCCGTACCTGTTCGCCACCTGCCGCTTCGCCCACTACTTGAAGTGCATCGTGCGCGACAAGATCGGCTCGTTCAAGGAACGCGCCGACATGCAGGTGTGGCTGAACAACTGGATCGGCCGCTACGTCGAGCACAACCCGGCCACCGCCACCGAATCGGACAAGGCGCGCAAACCGCTGGCCGGCGCCGAGGTGGTGGTCGAGGAGGTCGAGGGCAACCCCGGCTACTACCACTCCAAGTTCTACCTGCGCCCGCACTACCAGCTCGAAGGGCTGACCGTGTCGCTGCGCCTGGTTTCCAAGCTGCCGTCGGCCAAGACCTGACGCCGCGCGTTCCCCAGCACCCTCACTGACCCACCGAAAAGGTACAGACCATGATCCTGCTCAACTTCAACGGCAAGAAAATCAAAGGCACCTCGACCGTCTCCGGCCACGCCGACTGGATCACCATCGACGCCCTGCAGATGGGCGTCGGCCGCGCCATCTCCACCAGCGGCGGCGGCGCCGACCGCGACACCAGCAACCCGTCGTTCTCGGAGATTTCCCTGACCAAGGCCACCGACCTGGCGTCCGCCGACCTGTTCATGGAAGCGGTGTGCGGCAAGAGCCTGGGCAAGGCCGAGATCCACTTCATCCAGACCGGCGGCGCCGAGAAGAAAGAGCAGGTGTTCCTCAAGCTCGAACTCGAGGAGGCGATCATCAGCTCCTACTCGGCCAGCAGCAACGGCGAGCGCCCGAGCGAAACCTTCTCGATCAACTTCACCAAGATCAGCTACCAGTACGACTCCTTCAGCGGCGAGAAGATCACCACCGGCACGCCGAAGAAGTGGGACCTGGAAGCCAACGCCAAGATCTGACCTGGCCCCGTGGCCGGCCGGTGCTCAGGTGCCGGCCCGGCCCTCCGACCTGGAGTGTCGCCCATGACCCCCTTCATCTTGCCCGGCGCTGTCGATCATGGCTGAGCTGACCAGCAGTGAGCGTCTGCAACCCTCGCTGCTCGACCGCCTGAGCGACGACGCCCGCGACCAGTCGCACGAGCCCCGCGAGCAGCGCGTGCTGTCGATGCGCGCGCTGCGCAAGGCGGTGCTGCGCGACCTCGGCTGGCTGCTCAACGGCACCAGCCTGGGCAGTGTGCAGGACCTCACCGCCTACCCGCTGGCGGCGCGCTCGGTGCTGAACTTCGGCCTGCCCGACCTGTCCGGCAAGACCGCCACCGGCCTTGATCCGCAGGCCCTGGCGCGGCGCATCGAGCAGGTGATCGTCGATTTCGAGCCGCGCATCCTGCCCGCCAGCGTGCGCGTCACGCCACTGGCCCGGGACCGCGAACAGGCCAGCCCCAACCAGGTGGCGTTCGAGATCCACGGTGAGCTGTGGGGCCAGCCGCTGCCCGAGCGCCTGTACCTGAAGACCGAACTGGACCTGGAGGCGGGCGATGTGAAGCTCTACGACATCGACGCCGGAGGTGTGCGATGAACCCCAAGCTGCTGCGTTACTACGAGCGCGAACTCCAGCACCTGCGCGAGATGGGCGGTGAGTTCGCCCGCGATTTCCCCAAGGTCGCCGGGCGTCTGGGGCTGGAAAGCCACGCCTGCGCCGACCCTTACGTCGAGCGCCTGCTGGAGGGCTTCAGCTTCCTCGCGGCGCGGGTGCAACTGAAGATCGACGCCGAATTTCCACGCTTCACCAATCACCTGCTGGAGCTGGTCTACCCCCACTACCTGGCACCCACGCCAGCCACGGCCTTGGTGCAACTGCAACCGGACCTCGCCGAAGGCAGCCTGGCCGCAGGCTTCACCGTACCGCGCGGCACGGCGCTGCACAGCCTGTTGGGCAAGGGCGACCAGACCGCCTGCGAATTCCGCACCGCGCATGACGTCACCCTGTGGCCGATCGAGCTCACCGAGGCCCGTTACTTCGCCTGCTCCGGGCAGGTCGGCGGTGTCGAGCTGGCGCGCCTGGGCCCGGTCAAGGCAGCGCTGCGCCTGCGCCTGAAAGTCGGCGCCGGGCTGACCTTCGACAAGCTCGCCCTCGAGCGTTTGATGCTGCACCTGCGCGGCACCGAAGGGCTGGCCGGGCGCATCCAGGAGCAACTGCTGGCCCAGGCCGCCGGGGTGCTGGTGCAGCCGGTGCAGGCCGACAACCGCTGGCACGCCTTCATCGACGCCTCGGCGCTGCGCGCCCAGGGCTTTGACGACGACCAGGCCCTGCTGCCGGTGGCGCCGCGCACCTTCCAGGGCTACCGGCTGCTGCAGGAATACTTCGCCTTGCCGCAGCGCTTCCAGTTCGTCGAACTGGGCGGACTGGGCCCGGCGGTGCAGCGTTGCGACGTCAGTGAACTGGATGTGACGGTGCTGTTCAAGACCTTCGTGCCAGCGCTCGAAAGCAGCGTGTCCGCCACGCAGTTCGCGCTGCACTGCACCCCGGCGATCAACCTGTTCCCCAAACGCGCCGACCGCGTGCACCTGTCCGACCAGCAGGTCGATTACCACGTGGTGCCCGACCGCACCCGGCCGATGGATTTCGAGATCCATCAGGTCACCGGCGTCACCGGCCACGGCAGTGGTGCCGAGGCCGAGCAGCGCTTCGAGTCGTTCTACCGCGCCAACGACCTGCACGATCCTCGCCAGGGCGCCTGGTACCAGGTGCGCCGCGACACCCGCGTGCTCAGCGCCCAGCAGCGTCGCCAGGGGCCGCGCTCCAGCTACATCGGCAGCGAGATCTTCCTGACCCTGGTCGACGCCCACGAGGCGCCGTACCGCAGCGACCTGCGCCAGCTGGGCGTCGACACCCTGTGCAGCAACCGCGACCTGGTGCTGAGCATGCCGGTGGGCGTGGGCAAGACCGACTTCACCGTCGAGTCCGGCGCGCCGGTGCAGGCGGTGCGTTGCGTGGCCGGGCCGACCGCGCCGCGAGCCTCGTTCGCCGAGGGCGAAACCGCCTGGCGGCTGGTCAGCCACCTGTCGCTGAACTACCTGTCGCTGCTCGACCAGGACCCGGAGCAGGGCGCCAGCGCCTTGCGCGACCTGCTGCGGCTGTACTGCGGCGTCAGCGATACGCCGGTGCACAAGCAGGTCGACGGGCTGCGCTCGGTGAGCGCGCGGTCGATCGTGCGACGCTTGCCGATCCCAGGCCCGATCACCCATGGCCGTGGTTTGCAGGTGTGCGTCACGGTCGACGAGAGCGCCTTCGAAGGCGCCAGCCTGTTCGTCTTCGGCGCGGTGCTGGAGCAGTTCTTCGCCAAGTACGTTGCGCTCAACAGCTTTACCGAAACCCAGCTGCACAGCACTACGCGCGGCTTGATCATGCAGTGGCCGGCGAGGGTAGGGCGATGCGAGATCCTCTAGCGCTGTTGCAGCGGCTCGCGCAGAAACCGGCGTCGTTCGACTTCTACGCCGCCCTGCGCCAGCTCGAATGCGCCTTCGCCGACCGCCCACGGATCGGCCAGGCCAGCCGCCCGGCCGACGAGCCGCTGCGCTTCGGCCAGCAGCCGTCGCTGGCCTTCGAACCGGCGATGCTGGCGGGCCTGCAGGCGGGCGAGGGGCACCAGGCGCCGCGCCTTCTGCTCAATGGCTTCGGCGCACTGGGCGCCAACGGGCCACTGCCGCTGCACCTGACCGAATACGTACGCGACCGCCAGCGCAATGTCGACGACCCGACCCTGGCGCGCTTCCTCGATATCTTCCACCACCGCCTGATCAGCCTGTTCTACCGCGCCTGGGCCAGTGCCCAGCCAGCGGTCAGCCTCGATCGCCCCGGCGCCGACCGCTTCTCCGACTACGTGGCCTCGCTGATCGGCCTGGGCATGCCCTCGCTGCAAGGCCGCGATGCCGTGCCGCAACTGGCCAAGCAGCACCATGCCGGGCGCCTGGCGCCGCACATGCGCAATGCCGGTGGCCTGGCCGCGCTGCTCAGCGACGACCTCGGCGTGCCGGTGCAGGTGGAGCAGTTCGTCGGCCACTGGATGACCCTGCCGGCCGATGACCTGTGCGCCTTGCGCAGCGGGCCGAGCGCCGAGCGCCTGGGCGTGGGCACGGTGCTCGGGCGCAAGGTGTGGAACGCCCAGGGCAAGTTCCGCCTGCGGGTCGGCCCGCTGAGCATGGCCCAAGTGCGCCGCCTGCTGCCGGGCCAGCCCGGCCTGCGTCGGCTGACCGACTGGGTGCGCCAGTACGCGGGCCTGGCGCTGGACTGGGACGTCAACCTGATCGTCGCCCGCCAGCACCTGCCCGGCACCCGCCTGGGCCGGGATGCCCGGCTTGGCTGGAGCAGTTGGCTGAGCAGCGCACCACCGAGCGAAGACGACCGCCAGTTGCTCATCAACCCGCGCCTTACCCCTTCCGTTTCCCCCTCATCGCAAGGATCAGATCATGGCTGAGATCAGTCGAGTGGCCCTGTTCGGCAAACTCAACGGCCTGTGCTACCGGGCCATCGAAAGCAGCACGGTGTTCTGCAAGCTGCGTGGCAACCCCTACGTGGAGCTGGCGCACTGGCTGCACCAGTTGCTGCAGGCGCAGGACAGCGACCTGGTGCGCATCTTGCGCCACTACAGCCTCGACCTGGCGCGCCTGGCCGCCGACCTGACCACGGCGCTGGACGGCCTGCCGCGTGGCTCCACCTCGATCACCGACCTGTCGTCGCAACTCGAAGACACGGTCGAGCGCGCCTGGGTGCATGCCACGCTGATGTTCGGCGAGGCCCAGGTGCGCTCCGGGCACCTGCTGGTCGGCCTGCTCAAGGACCGCGCCCTGCGCAATGCGGTGCTGGCGTTGTCCGCCGAGTTCGCCAAAGTGCGCGTCGACGACCTGACCGAGTGCTTCGCCACCTTGCTGGCCGACTCACCCGAGGCCAACCAGACGGCCAGCGACGGTTTCCAACTGGCACCGGGGGAAAGCTCCGGCGCGCTGCCCAGCGCCGGCCCGAATGGCCAGGAGGCGCTGGCGCGCTTCACCGTCGACCTCACCGGGCAGGCGCGCAGCGGCACGCTGGACCCGATCGTCGGGCGTGACGACGAGATCCGCCAGGTCATCGACATCCTCATGCGCCGCCGGCAGAACAACCCGTTGCTGGTCGGCGAGGCCGGGGTCGGCAAGACCGCCGTGGTCGAAGGCCTGGCCCAGCGCATCGTGCGCGGTGACGTGCCGCCAGCGCTGCGCACGGTGCGCCTGCTGGTGCTCGACGTCGGCCTGCTGCAGGCCGGGGCGAGCATGAAGGGCGAGTTCGAGCAGCGCCTGCGCGCGGTGATCGACGAAGTGCAGGCCAGCGTCACGCCGGTGATCCTGTTCATCGACGAAACCCACACCCTGGTCGGCGCTGGCGGTGCGGCGGGCACCGGCGATGCGGCCAACCTGCTCAAGCCCGCGCTGGCCCGTGGCACGCTGCGCACGATCGGCGCGACCACCTTCGCCGAGTACAAGAAGTACATCGAGAAAGACCCCGCGTTGACCCGGCGCTTCCAGACCGTGCAGGTCGACGAACCCGACGAGGCCCGGGCGCTGCTGATGCTGCGCGGCATCGCCGAGAGCATGGCACGCTACCACCAGGTTCAGATTCTCGACACTGCGCTGGCTGCGGCGGTGCGCCTGTCGCACCGCTACATCCCCGCGCGCCAACTGCCGGACAAGGCCATCAGCCTGCTCGACACCGCCTGCGCGCGGGTTGCCATCAGCCTGCACGCCACCCCGGCGGCGGTGGACGACAGCCGTCGCCGACTCGAAGCGCTGGACACCGAGCAGGCGATCATCGCCCGCGAGCGCGCGCTGGGAGTGGACACCGACGCGCGCCAGGCGGCCCTCGACGCGCAGCGCACCCGCGAGCGCGAGCGGCTCGATGGCCTGGAGGCGTCCTGGGCCAGCGAGCAGGAACAGGTGGCGGCGATCGTCGAACTGCGCGGGCAACTGGGCGGCGAGGGCGCGAGCGACGACGCCTTGGTTGAGCTGCGCAGCCGCCAGCAAGCGCTGGCCGAGGCCCAGGGCGAGACGCCGTTGATCCTGCTCACCGTCGACGAGCAAGCGGTGGCCGCCGTGGTGCAGGACTGGACCGGCATTCCGGTCGGACGCATGGTGCGCAACGAGATCGACAACGTGCTCAACCTGGCCAGCAGCCTGTCGCGCCGCATCATCGGCCAGCCGCATGCCCTGGAAGCCATCGCCCGGCGTATCCAGACCGCGCGCGCCGGGCTCGACAACCCAGGCAAGCCGGTGGGCGTGTTCCTGCTCGCCGGCACCTCCGGGGTGGGCAAGACCGAGACCGCCCTGGCCCTGGCCGAGGCGCTGTATGGCGGTGAGCACAACCTGGTGACCATCAACATGAGCGAGTACCAGGAAGCGCACACGGTCTCCAGCCTCAAGGGCGCGCCACCCGGCTACGTCGGCTACGGCGAGGGCGGCGTGCTGACCGAGGCGGTGCGGCGCAAGCCCTACAGCGTGGTGCTGTTGGACGAGATCGAGAAGGCCCACCCCGATGTGCACGAGCTGTTCTTCCAGGTGTTCGACAAAGGCTGGATGGAGGACGGCGAGGGCAGGGTGATCGACTTCAGGAACACCCTGATCCTGCTCACCACCAACGTCGGCACCGAGACCATCAGCCACCTGTGCCAGCGACCGGAGCGGGTGCCGGACCCGGAAACCATCGCCCGCGCCCTGCGCGAGCCGCTGCTGCAAGTCTTCCCGCCCGCGCTGCTCGGGCGGGTGGTGACCATCCCGTATTACCCGCTGAGCGACGCCATGCTCGCCAGCATCATCCGCCTGCAACTGGTCCGCATCGAGCGGCGCCTGGCCGAGCGCCACGGCGTGCCGTTCAGCTGCGACGAGGCAGTGGTAGCGCTGATCGCCAGCCGCTGCACGGAGCTCGAGAGCGGCGGGCGGATGATCGACGCGATCCTCACCCACTCGGTACTGCCCGCCATCAGCCGCGAATTCCTCGAACGGATGCTGCGCGGCGAAGCAGTCACCCGCGTGCACCTGGGCGTGCGCGACGGCGCCTTCGACTACACCTACGACGAGGAAGCGGCATGATCATCACCATGCACCTGTACACCGGCCTGTTCGTCTACGGCGACGCCATCGCCCAGATGCGCACCTTGCTGGCCATGCCCAAGGGGCGCGAAGGGTTCTTTCGCATCGACCTGATCCTGAAGCCAGGCGAGGGCGTGGCGGCGAGCCTGCTGATGTCGCGCAAGTCCCTGTACATCGATGCCTTCCTCGGCGCCGATGGCACCTGGTACCACTTCGCCGATTCCGAGCCGCCGTTCGCCCCGAAGCTGGGCGTGGGCGGCAACAACAATCGTCTGCGCAAGATTGACCTGAAGGGCACTCATTCGGCCTTGCGCACCAACACCACGGCCACCACCTACTCGGCCTTCACCCGCATGGACCTGGTAGCGCTGCGCCAATACAGCGGCGGCGGCTACGACCACCTCAGGCTGCCGCTGTCGTTCGCCGTGGTGGCCTGCGCCGAAGCGGTGCGCTTCAAGGAAACCGAGCTGCGTATCGAACGCCTGCTGGCCAGCGAGCACGACGCCTACAAGCCGCTGAGCGACTGGCAGACATTGTTCAAGGACTGGGAAAAGCTCACCGAGGTGCAAAGCGCCAAGGTGTGGGTGCGCCACGCAGGCTGACAGGGGAGACAACGAGCATGTCCGAGCGCGACGGCAAGAAAAGCAGCTACGAGTTCATCAAGGCCTTGGAAGAGGCGGCCGACCCTGATTGCGTCAAGGCCTGCAATCAAGGGCCGATCCTCGACCTGTACCGCATCGATTTTCGCTACCTGCCGGTGGACGCGCGCATCAAGCAGTTGATGCGCACCTTGATGCAATCGGCGGCGCCCTACGATTGCAGTGCCATCGCCACCTCGATCGGCGACGACACGCTGGGGGCGATGCGCCAGATCCATTCCAACACCCCCTGCTACCTGCCGCAGTTGACGGCGCAGCAGCCGGCCTCGGCACGCGGGCAGCTGTACCACACCTACGCGCAGGCCAACAAACACCACTCGGCCGACCGCGGCGGCGGCAACTGTGCCACTGGCTACGTCGAGTACACCGCGGGCGACCTGGACGCCTACGGCTGGGGCGGCAACCGCTTTCGCATTGTCTTCGACTACCTCAACGCGCGGCTGTACTTCGCGCCGCTGCACTACGCCTCGTGGCGTTTCAGCGGCAGTCAGCTGGAGACCGTCGACAAGCCGGCGGCGTTCTCTGGCCATCCGAACCCGTTCTTCTGGATTACCGACATCAAGTGAACCCAGGCCTGCCGGCCTTCGAGAGCCTTCCATGAACAAGAAACAAGATTTCGCATTTTCCTGTGGCGCGGCATCGCTGTTGTGCGCGGCGGCGGAGCTGGGCGTGACCACCCTGCCGAACACCGGCGCGCGCAGCACCGGCCAGGCCTTGCAGGCCAACTATTTCTGCGAGGCGGCGCTGTACCAGATCACCTCGGGGTCCGTGACGGGCGGGCGGCTGGACAAGGAGCAGGCCGACCTGAGCAAGCTGGGCTATTCCTTCCCGCACAACGTGGCCATCGCTGCCCGCGAGTTGGGATTGGATGTGAAGATCTACATGAGCGGGATGATCGCCAGCGCGTTGTCGACCTTCTACCCCGATGCCGAGACCAAGTGCGTGCGGGCGGGCTTCCCGATCATCCATTCCGAGCCACCGGCCCTGGCGGCCAACCGGCGGGCGCTGAAAATCGTGATGACCTTCGGCATCGGCCTGCACTACGTGATGCAGCGCCCGGACGGCACCTACATGGACCCGGGTGACGGCAAGGACTTCGCCGACTTCAAGCAGATGAACCTGTGGAGCAAGTGCTACAACGCCACCGGCATCACCCTGGTGCTGGAGCGGCTGGTGTCTACCGCCGCGGCCTGATCGCGTCGCCTGGCACGGGCTACGCCCGTGATCGCGCGGCAAGTCGGATCGCCGCACCGCCGCCCACATGTACAGCGCCGTTCTCAGGGACAGCGCCATCCTTGTGGGAGCGGCGGTGCGGCGATCCGACTTGTCCCGCGATAGGGCCATCCGCAGC
>NZ_JACVTY010000058.1:0-16038 GCF_016624805.1 Pseudomonas sp. S44 | reverse complement strand
CCCATTTCGTTGTCGTCTTTGCCTTCCAGCGCCATACGAGCCGAACCGATGATGATCGGAGTGTCGTCGCCTGGGAAGTCGTAGGTGGACAGCAGGTCGCGAACTTCCATCTCGACCAGTTCCAGCAGCTCAGCGTCGTCTACCAGGTCAGCCTTGTTCAGGAAGACCACGATGTACGGAACGCCTACCTGACGGGACAGCAGGATGTGCTCACGGGTTTGTGGCATCGGACCATCGGCAGCCGAGCAAACCAGGATCGCGCCGTCCATCTGGGCAGCACCGGTGATCATGTTCTTCACGTAGTCAGCGTGACCTGGGCAGTCAACGTGAGCGTAGTGACGAATGTTCGAGTTGTACTCGACGTGAGCGGTGTTGATGGTGATACCGCGCGCTTTTTCTTCCGGAGCCGAGTCGATCTTGTCGAACTCAACGACTGCCGAACCGAAAACTTCGGAGCAGACGCGAGTCAGAGCTGCGGTCAGAGTGGTCTTACCGTGGTCAACGTGGCCGATAGTGCCGACGTTAACGTGGGGAAGGGAACGATCAAATTTTTCTTTAGCCACGACAGTGAACCTCTTGCCTAAAGGGGATTAGCCTTGTTTTTTAACGAGTGCTTCGACGATGTTCGACGGAGCTTCGGCGTATTTGGAGAATTCCATGGAGTAGCTTGCGCGACCCTGAGACATGGAACGAACGTCGGTCGCGTAACCGAACATCTCTCCGAGCGGTACCTCAGCAGTGATTACCTTGCCGGACACCGAGTCTTCATTACCCTGGATCATCCCGCGACGACGGCTCAGGTCACCCATCACGTCACCCAGGTAGTCTTCCGGGGTTACAACTTCGACCTTCATGATCGGCTCAAGCACCACGCCACCGCCCTTCTGGGCCAGCTGCTTGGTCGCCATCGAAGCGGCGATTTTGAACGCCATTTCGTTGGAGTCGACGTCGTGGTACGAACCGTCGAATACCGTAGCCTTCAGGCCGAGCAGCGGATAGCCGGCAACAACGCCGTTTTTCATCTGCTCTTCGATACCCTTCTGGATCGGGGCGATGAATTCCTTAGGAATCACACCACCAACGACTTCGTTGGTGAACACCAGACCTTCGGTGATGTTGCCTTTCTCGTCCACGTCCGGCTCCGAGAAACGGATCCAGCAGTGACCGAACTGACCACGACCACCCGACTGACGAACGAACTTGCCTTCGATCTCGACGTTGGACTTGGTGATCTTCTCGCGGTACGAAACCTGCGGCTTGCCGACGTTGCACTCGACGTTGAACTCGCGCTTCATGCGGTCAACGAGGATGTCCAGGTGCAGCTCACCCATACCGGAGATGATGGTCTGGCCGGTTTCTTCGTCGGTCTTGACGCGGAACGACGGGTCTTCCTGGGCCAGCTTGCCCAGAGCGATACCCATCTTCTCCTGGTCAGCCTTGGTTTTCGGCTCTACGGAGAGCGAAATTACCGGCTCAGGGAAGTCCATACGCTCGAGGATGATCGGCTTGTCGGCGTTGCACAGGGTGTCACCGGTGGTGACGTCCTTCATGCCGATCAGAGCAGCGATGTCGCCAGCGCGTACTTCTTTGATCTCTTCACGCTGGTTGGCGTGCATCTGCACCATACGACCAACGCGCTCTTTCTTGCCTTTGACCGAGTTGATGACGGAGTCACCGGAGGTCAGGAAGCCCGAGTAGACGCGGACGAAGGTCAGAGTACCCACGAACGGGTCGGTGGCAATCTTGAACGCCAGGGCCGAGAACGGCTCGTTGTCGTCAGCAGGACGCTCGTCGTACTGCTCTGGAGTGACTTCATCCTTCGGCACGTCGATCAGATCAGGGTGGATACCCTTGATCGCAGGGATCTCGGTTGGCGCAGGCAGGAAGTCAATGACGGCGTCGAGAACCAGGGGAACGCCCTTGTTCTTGAACGAGGAACCGCAGACAGCAGGAACGATCTCGCTCGCCAGGGTACGGGCGCGCAGACCAGCCTTGATGTCTTCGACGGACAGGTCACCTTCTTCGAGGTACTTGTTCATCAGCTCTTCGTTGGCCTCGGCAGCAGCCTCGACCATATTGCTGCGCCATTCGTTGGCCAGGTCCACCAGCTCGGCAGGAATCTCTTCCTCGCGATAGGTGGTGCCTTTGTCGTCATCGTTCCAGTAGATGGCCTTCATCTTGATCAGGTCAACCTGACCCTGGAAGTCATCTTCAGCACCGATGGCCAGCTGGACCGGAACCGGGGTGTGACCCAGGCGGTTCTTGATCTGACCGACAACGCGCAGGAAGTTGGCACCGGCACGGTCCATCTTGTTCACGTAGACAACACGTGGAACGCCGTACTTGTTGGCCTGACGCCATACGGTTTCGGACTGAGGCTCAACGCCGGAAGTACCGCAGAACACGACGACCGCGCCGTCGAGTACACGCAGCGAACGCTCTACTTCAATGGTGAAGTCAACGTGGCCGGGGGTATCGATGACGTTTACGCGGTAGTTGTCGTACTGACCACGGGAGCCTTTCCAGAAGGTGGTAACGGCAGCGGAGGTAATGGTGATACCGCGCTCCTGCTCCTGCACCATCCAGTCGGTGGTCGCGGCGCCATCATGCACCTCGCCCATCTTGTGGCTCAGACCTGTGTAGAACAGGATCCGCTCGGTAGTGGTGGTCTTGCCCGCGTCAACGTGGGCACAGATACCAATGTTACGGTAGCGGTTAATTGCTGTAGTACGAGCCATAAAGCCCTCGCAAAATGATTGATGCTTGAATTAGAAGCGGTAGTGCGAGAACGCTTTGTTGGCTTCGGCCATACGGTGCACGTCTTCACGCTTCTTGACTGCAGCACCCTTGCCTTCGGCAGCATCCAGCAGTTCGCCGGCCAGGCGCAGGGCCATCGACTTCTCGCCGCGCTTGCGGGCGTAGTCTACGAGCCAGCGCATTGCCAGAGCGTTACGACGGGATGGACGAACTTCAACCGGAACCTGGTAAGTGGCACCGCCGACACGACGGGACTTTACTTCGACCAGCGGAGCGATGGCGTCGAGAGCTTTCTCGAAGATTTCCAGGGGGTCGCTGTTCTTGCGTGCTTTGACGGTATCCAGGGCACCGTAAACGATGCGCTCGGCCACGGCCTTCTTGCCGCTTTCCATCACGTGGTTCATGAACTTGGCGAGGATCTGAGATCCGTATTTCGGATCGTCAAGGATCTCACGTTTTGCTGCTACACGACGTCTTGGCATGATAAGCCCTCAAACGGTCTTCAGGTTAGCCCGGGACGCGGGTCTTCGACCCCTGCCCGACCTTACTCTTATCGACTCAAATAAATGGATGTCTGCAAACGACCGATTACTTCGGACGCTTGGTACCGTACTTCGAACGGCCCTGGTTACGGCCTTTGACGCCCGAAGTATCCAGAGAGCCGCGAACGGTGTGGTAACGAACACCTGGCAAGTCTTTTACACGGCCGCCACGGATCAGGACGACGCTGTGCTCTTGCAGGTTGTGGCCTTCACCGCCGATGTACGAGGAAACCTCGAAACCGTTGGTCAGACGCACACGGCATACTTTACGCAGTGCCGAGTTAGGTTTCTTCGGCGTGGTGGTGTACACACGGGTGCACACGCCACGACGCTGCGGGCAGTTCTGCAGCGCAGGAACGTCGGACTTCTCGACCGAACGCTTGCGCGGCTGACGTACCAGCTGGTTGATAGTTGCCATCTACTAGCTCCACTGATTGTCTTGCGACTCTATTGTCTTGCAAGAAAGCCAAAAATTGGCGAGACGGAGCCTCACCAAATTTAAGGGTACAAAAGTCTAAAGAGGATCTTGCACCCAGTCAAGACAAGGCCCCGACCCTTCCTGCCCGATCATCGGCAACAAATCATGTCACCGAGACTCGGGAGGAAGGGGCCGGGGCCCCGCCTCTTCTTAGTTACCGCTGGAGTTCAGCGCTTCGGTCAGTGCGGCTTCCACCTCACTGGCGCTCACACGCAGCGGCTTGTCGGCATCACGGCGACGCTTGCGCTCGCTGTGGTAGGCCAGACCGGTACCGGCCGGGATCAGACGACCCACGACCACGTTCTCTTTCAGGCCGCGCAGGTAGTCGCGCTTGCCGGTTACCGCCGCTTCGGTCAGTACGCGGGTGGTTTCCTGGAAGGAAGCCGCGGAGATGAACGACTCGGTCGACAACGACGCCTTGGTGATACCCAGCAGGACTCGGGTGAACTTGGAGATGAACTTGTCTTCGCCAGCCAGACGCTCGTTCTCTACCAGCACCTGGGTCAGCTCCATCTGGTCGCCCTTGATGAAGCTGGAATCGCCCGACTCGCTGATCTCGACCTTGCGCAGCATCTGGCGCAGGATGGTCTCGATGTGCTTGTCGTTGATCTTCACGCCCTGCAGACGGTAAACGTCCTGGATCTCGTTGACGATGTATTTCGCCAGCGCGCTGACACCCAGCAGACGCAGGATGTCGTGCGGATCACTTGGACCGTCGGAGATGACTTCGCCGCGGTTTACCTGTTCGCCTTCGAAGACGTTCAGGTGGCGCCACTTCGGAATCAGCTCTTCGTACGGATCGCTGCCGTCGGTCGGCGTGATGACCAGGCGACGCTTGCCCTTGGTCTCTTTACCGAACGCGATGGTACCGCTGACTTCAGCCAGGATCGACGCTTCCTTCGGACGACGCGCTTCGAACAGGTCGGCAACGCGCGGCAGACCACCGGTGATGTCACGGGTCTTCGACGTTTCTTGCGGGATACGCGCGATAACGTCACCGACGCCGATCTGGGCACCGTCAGCCACACCGACGAGGGCGTTGGCTGGCAGGAAGTACTGAGCCGGTACGTCGGTACCAGGCAGGTACAGATCCTTGCCGTTGGCGTCGACCATCTTGATGGCCGGACGGATTTCCTTGCCAGCGGCAGGGCGATCCTTGACGTCCAGGACTTCAATGTTGGTCAGGCCGGTCAGTTCGTCGGTCTGGCGCTTGATCGTGATGTTTTCTTCCATGCCCACGAAGGTCACGGTACCTTTCAGCTCGGTAACGATCGGGTGGGTGTGCGGGTCCCACTTGGCGACGATGGCGCCAGCTTCGACCTTCTCACCTTCCTTGACCGAAATCACGGCACCGTAAGGCAGCTTGTAGCGCTCACGCTCACGACCGAACTCGTCGGCAATGGCCAGCTCGCCGGAACGCGATACCGCGACCAGGTTGCCATCGGCACGCTCGACCTGCTTCAGGTTGTGCAGACGTACCATACCGCCGTTCTTCACCTGGACGCTGTCGGCAGCCGAGGTACGGCTCGCAGCACCACCGATGTGGAAGGTACGCATGGTCAGCTGGGTACCCGGCTCACCGATCGACTGTGCAGCGATGACGCCGACAGCTTCACCGATGTTCACCTGGTGACCACGAGCCAGGTCACGACCGTAGCACTTGGCGCAGATGCCGTAGCGGGTTTCGCAGCTGATCGGCGAACGCACGATCACTTCGTCGATGCTGTTCAGCTCGATGAACTCGACCCACTTCTCGTCGACCAGGGTGCCAGCAGGAACGATGACGTCCTCGGTACCAGGCTTGAACACGTCGCGGGCGATGACACGACCCAGAACACGCTCACCCAGCGGCTCTACAACGTCGCCACCTTCGATGTGCGGCGTCATCAACAGGCCCTGGTCGGTGCCGCAGTCGATCTCGGTCACGACCAGATCCTGCGCCACGTCTACCAGACGGCGAGTCAGGTAACCGGAGTTCGCAGTCTTCAGTGCGGTATCCGCCAGACCTTTACGAGCACCGTGGGTCGAGATGAAGTACTGCAGTACGCTCAGACCTTCACGGAAGTTCGCAGTGATCGGCGTCTCGATGATCGAGCCGTCCGGCTTGGCCATCAGACCACGCATACCCGCCAGCTGACGAATCTGTGCAGCGGAACCCCGCGCACCGGAGTCAGCCATCATGTACATCGAGTTGAAGGACTCTTGCTCGACTTCCTTGCCCTCGCGGTCGATGACCTTCTCTTTCGAGAGGTTGGCCATCATCGCCTTGGACACTTCGTCGTTCGCCTTCGACCACAAGTCGATGACCTTGTTGTACTTCTCGCCCTGGGTAACCAGGCCGGAGGCGTACTGGCTCTCGATTTCCTTCACTTCATCGGTAGCAGTACCGATGATGCGGGCTTTTTCGTCCGGGATAACGAAGTCGTTAACACCGATCGAGACGCCGGAAATGGTCGAGTAAGCGAAACCGGTGTACATCAGCTGGTCAGCGAAGATCACGGTCTCTTTCAGACCCACCACGCGGTAGCACTGGTTGATCAGCTTGGAGATCGCCTTCTTCTTCATGGGCTGGTTGACCACGTCGTACGGCAGACCTGCCGGAACGACCTGGAACAGCAGCGCACGGCCAACGGTGGTGTCGACGATACGGGTGTTCTTGGTGACGCTGCCATCACGGTCTTTCACGGTCTCGTTGATACGGACCTTGATTTTCGCGTGCAGAGCAGCCTCGCCGGCGCGGAATACGCGGTCGACTTCCTGCAGGTCGGCGAACACGCGACCTTCGCCCTTGGCGTTGATGGCTTCGCGGGTCATGTAGTACAGACCCAGTACAACGTCCTGCGAAGGAACGATGATCGGCTCACCGTTGGCTGGCGACAGGATGTTGTTGGTCGACATCATCAGCGCGCGCGCTTCGAGCTGGGCTTCCAGGGTCAGCGGCACGTGAACGGCCATCTGGTCACCGTCGAAGTCGGCGTTGTACGCAGCACAGACCAGCGGGTGCAGCTGGATCGCCTTGCCTTCGATCAGCACCGGCTCGAACGCCTGGATACCCAGACGGTGCAGCGTCGGTGCACGGTTCAGCAGGACGGGGTGTTCGCGGATGACTTCGGCGAGAACGTCCCAGACCTCTGGCAACTCGCGCTCGACCATCTTCTTGGCCGCCTTGATGGTGGTCGCCAGACCACGCATTTCCAGCTTGCCGAAAATGAACGGCTTGAACAGCTCGAGGGCCATCTTCTTCGGCAGACCGCACTGATGCAGACGCAGGGTCGGGCCTACGGTAATTACCGAACGACCGGAGTAGTCCACGCGCTTACCGAGCAAGTTCTGACGGAAGCGACCTTGCTTACCTTTGATCATGTCGGCCAGCGACTTCAGCGGACGCTTGTTCGAGCCAGTGATGGCGCGACCGCGACGGCCGTTGTCGAGCAGGGCATCGACTGCTTCCTGCAGCATGCGCTTTTCGTTGCGCACGATGATGTCGGGCGCCGACAGATCGAGCAGGCGCTTCAGACGGTTGTTACGGTTGATCACCCGACGATACAGGTCGTTCAGGTCGGAGGTCGCGAAGCGGCCACCATCCAGCGGAACCAGCGGACGCAGGTCCGGCGGCAGCACTGGCAGGACGGTCAGGACCATCCACTCAGGCAGGTTGCCCGAGCCCTGGAAAGCTTCCATCAGCTTCAGGCGCTTGGACAGCTTCTTGATCTTGGTTTCCGAGTTGGTTTGCGGAATCTCTTCACGCAGACGGCCAATCTCGTGCTCCAGGTCGATCGCGTGCAGCAGCTCGCGGACAGCCTCGGCACCCATGCGGGCGTCGAAGTCGTCACCGAACTCTTCCAGCGCTTCGAAGTACTGCTCGTCGTTCAGCAGCTGACCCTTCTCGAGGGTGGTCATGCCTGGATCGATCACCACGTAGCTCTCGAAGTAGAGCACGCGCTCGATGTCACGCAGGGTCATGTCCATCAGCAGGCCGATACGGGACGGCAGCGACTTCAGGAACCAGATGTGGGCGACCGGCGAGGCCAGTTCGATGTGCGCCATGCGCTCACGACGAACCTTGGCCAGGGCAACTTCAACGCCGCACTTCTCGCAGATGACACCGCGGTGCTTGAGGCGCTTGTACTTGCCGCACAGGCACTCGTAGTCCTTGACTGGGCCAAAGATCTTGGCGCAGAACAGACCGTCACGCTCAGGCTTGAACGTACGGTAGTTGATGGTTTCCGGCTTCTTAACTTCACCGAACGACCACGAACGGATCATTTCAGGCGACGCCAGACCGATGCGGATGGCGTCGAACTCTTCGACTTGACCCTGGTTTTTCAGCAAATTCAGTAGGTCTTTCAAGGCCTTTCCTCCTGGCGGAGCAGGAAGTGGGCTATACCAGCCCCACTCCCCTTCGCGTCACGTGTTATTCGGTTTCCAGATCGATATCGATACCGAGCGAACGGATCTCTTTGATCAACACGTTGAAGGACTCGGGCATGCCCGGCTCCATACGGTGATCGCCATCCACGATGTTCTTGTACATCTTGGTACGGCCGTTCACGTCGTCCGACTTCACTGTGAGCATTTCTTGCAGGGTGTATGCCGCGCCGTATGCTTCCAGCGCCCACACTTCCATCTCCCCGAAACGCTGACCACCGAACTGCGCCTTACCACCCAACGGCTGCTGGGTAACCAGGCTGTAGGAACCAGTGGAACGCGCGTGCATCTTGTCGTCCACCAAGTGGTTCAGCTTGAGCATGTACATGTAACCAACGGTCACAGGACGCTCGAACTTGTTGCCGGTACGGCCGTCGAACAGCACCATCTGGCCGCTCTCTGGCAGGTCGGCCAGCTTCAGCATGGCCTTGATCTCACGCTCCTTGGCACCGTCGAAGACAGGCGTCGCCATCGGCACACCTTTCTTGAGGTTGTTGGCCAGGGCGAAGATCTCTGCGTCGGAGAACTCGTCGAGGTTTTCCTGACGACCACCGATCTCGTTATAGATCTCGGTCAGGAAGGTACGCAGCTCGGCTGCCTTGCGCTGTTCTTCGATCATGCGGTCGATCTTCTCGCCCAGACCTTTGGCCGCCAGGCCCAGGTGGGTTTCGAGAATCTGACCGACGTTCATACGCGAAGGTACGCCCAGCGGGTTCAGTACGACGTCGACCGGAGTACCGTTGGCGTCGTGCGGCATGTCTTCTACCGGCATGATCACCGAGACGACACCCTTGTTACCGTGACGACCGGCCATCTTGTCACCCGGCTGGATGCGACGGCGGATTGCCAGGTAGACCTTGACGATCTTCAGTACGCCTGGAGCCAGGTCATCGCCCTGCTGCAGCTTGCGCTTCTTGTCTTCGAACTTGTCGTCCAGCAGACGGCGACGATCGACGATGTACTGCTGAGCCTTTTCCAGCTGCTCGTTCAGTGCATCTTCAGCCATGCGCAGTTTGAACCACTGGCCGTGCTCCAGACCGTTCAGTACGTCGTCAGTGATCACGGTGCCTTTCTTCAGGCCCGCACCACCGTCGACCACCTGGCCGTTCAGAGCCGAACGCAGACGCTCGAAGGTTGCGCCTTCGACGATGCGGAACTCTTCGTTGAGGTCCTTGCGGATCTCGTCCAGCTGCATCTTCTCGATGGCCAGGGCGCGGCTGTCGCGCTCGACGCCATCACGGGTGAAGACCTGTACGTCGATGACGGTGCCCTTGGTGCCGGTCGGCACGCGCAGGGAAGTGTCTTTGACGTCGCTGGCCTTCTCACCGAAGATCGCACGCAGCAGTTTCTCTTCCGGCGTCAGCTGGGTCTCGCCTTTCGGAGTGACCTTGCCGACCAGGATGTCACCAGCGCCGACTTCGGCACCTACGTAGACGATACCGGCTTCGTCCAGCTTGTTCAGCGCAGCCTCACCCACGTTCGGGATGTCCGCGGTGATTTCCTCTGGGCCAAGCTTGGTGTCACGCGCCACACAGGTCAGTTCCTGGATGTGGATCGTGGTGAAGCGGTCTTCCTGAACCACACGCTCGGACAGACAGATAGAGTCTTCGAAGTTGAAGCCGTTCCACGCCATGAACGCGATGCGCATGTTCTGGCCCAGCGCCAGTTCACCCATATCGGTGGACGGACCGTCAGCCATGATGTCGCCACGCGCAACCACATCACCCTTGCTCACCAGCGGGCGCTGGTTGATGCAGGTGTTCTGGTTCGAACGGGTGTACTTGGTCAGGTTGTAGATATCCACACCTGCTTCACCGGTCTCGACTTCGTCGTCAGCTACACGCACGACGATACGGCTGGCGTCGACCGAGTCGATCACACCACCACGGCGAGCCACGACGCAGACGCCGGAGTCACGGGCGACGTTGCGCTCCATGCCGGTACCTACCAGCGGCTTGTCGGCACGCAGGGTCGGTACAGCCTGACGCTGCATGTTCGAACCCATCAACGCACGGTTGGCGTCGTCGTGCTCGAGGAACGGAATCAGCGAGGCAGCAACGGAAACAACCTGCTTCGGCGAAACGTCCATCAGGGTGACGTCTTCCGGCGCCTTGACGGTGAATTCGTTCAGGTGACGGACCGCTACCAGCTCGTCGATCAGGTGCTTCTGCTCGTTCATCGCAGCCGAAGCCTGGGCGATGACGTGATCAGCTTCTTCGATCGCCGACAGGAACACGATGTCGTCGGTGACCACACCCTCTTTCACCACACGGTACGGGCTTTCCAGGAAGCCGTACTGGTTGGTGCGGGCGTAGGCCGCCAGGGAGTTGATCAGACCGATGTTCGGACCTTCCGGCGTTTCGATCGGGCACACGCGGCCGTAGTGGGTCGGGTGTACGTCACGGACTTCGAAGCCGGCGCGCTCACGGGTCAGACCGCCAGGGCCGAGTGCGGAGACACGACGCTTGTGGGTGATCTCGGAGAGCGGGTTGTTCTGGTCCATGAACTGCGAGAGCTGGCTGGAACCGAAGAACTCCTTCACCGCCGCCGCAACCGGCTTGGCGTTGATCAGGTCCTGCGGCATCAGGCCTTCGCTTTCGGCCATCGACAGACGCTCTTTGACCGCACGCTCGACGCGCACCAGGCCAACGCGGAACTGGTTCTCGGCCATCTCGCCGACACAACGCACGCGACGGTTACCCAGGTGGTCGATGTCGTCGACGATGCCCTTGCCGTTACGGATGTCGACCAGGGTCTTCAGTACATCGACGATGTCTTCCTTGCTCAGCACGCCCGAACCTTCGATCTCGGTGCGACCGATACGACGGTTGAACTTCATGCGGCCTACGGCGGACAGGTCGTAACGCTCGGCGCTGAAGAACAGGTTGTTGAACAGGGTCTCGGCGGCGTCCTTGGTTGGTGGCTCGCCTGGACGCATCATGCGATAGATTTCGACCAACGCTTCCAGCTGGTTGCTGGTGGTATCGATCTTCAGCGTGTCGGCGATGAACGGACCGCAATCGATGTCGTTGGTGTACAGGGTCTCGATACGGACGACCTGGGCCTTGGCGATCTTGACCAGCAGATCGGTGGTCAGCTCGGTGTTGCACTCGGCCAGGATTTCACCAGTTGCCGGGTGCACGATGGCCTTGGCAGTGGTGCGGCCAATCATGTACTCGAGCGGAACGTCCAGCTGCTTGACGCCAGCTTTCTCGATCTGGTTGATGTGGCGCGCAGTGATACGGCGGCCTTGCTCGACGATGACCTTGCCGGTGTCGTCGGTGATATCCATTACCGCAACTTCACCGCGCAGACGCTGGGCAACCAGCTCCAGGCTCAGCTTCTCACCGGAAACGTGGAACACGTTGGTGGTATAGAAGGTGTCCAGGATCTCTTCGGTGCTGTAGCCCAGGGCGCGCAGCAGTACGGAGGCCGGCAGCTTGCGGCGACGGTCGATACGGACGAACACGCAGTCCTTCGGATCGAACTCGAAGTCGAGCCAGGAGCCGCGGTAAGGAATGATGCGAGCGGAGTACAGCAGCTTGCCGGAGCTGTGAGTCTTGCCACGGTCGTGGTCGAAGAACACACCAGGCGAACGGTGCAGCTGGGAAACGATCACACGCTCGGTACCGTTGATAACGAAGGTACCGTTCTCAGTCATCAGGGGAATTTCACCCATGTAGACTTCTTGCTCTTTGATGTCCTTGATCGCTTTGTTCGACGATTCCTTGTCGAAGATGATCAGGCGCACCTTGACCCGCAGTGGGACCGCGAAGGTCACGCCACGCAGGACACATTCCTTCACATCGAAGGCAGGCTCGCCCAGGCGATAGCCTACGTACTCCAGGGCAGCATTGCCGGAGTAGCTGATGATCGGGAATACCGATTTGAAGGCCGCATGCAGACCGACGTCGCGGAACTGATCCTTGGATGCTCCCGCCTGCAGGAATTCGCGATACGAATCCAGCTGGATGGCCAGGAGATACGGCACATCCATGACGTCCGGCAACTTGCTAAAGTCCTTGCGGATACGTTTTTTCTCAGTGTATGAGTAAGCCATCAGCGTTCCCCAGCTTGGTCACCTGCTTGTTTGGCTTCTCCCGGCGGGAGCAGCCAGAAAATCGTGCAAACCCCTTGGTTTGCGCCACCCACATGGGTGTCTTGCAGCTCATTATCGGGGCCGACATGATCGGCCACCAATAACGGAAAAAGGCCGGTGGCACAGGCCACCAGCCATCAGCCCTACGCTTGACGCTCGGGCTGCAGTCGCAAAGTCGAAATTACTTCAGCTCGACTTTAGCGCCAGCTTCTTCCAGCTTCTTCTTAGCGTCTTCAGCGGCTTCTTTCGAAACGCCTTCAGCTACAACCTGAGGAGCGCCATCGACTTTCTCTTTGGCTTCTTTCAGGCCCAGACCGGTCAGTTCGCGAACGGCTTTGATGACGTTCACTTTCTTGTCGCCGGCTTCAACCAGGACAACGTTGAACTCGGTCTGCTCTTCAACAACGGCGGCGGCAGCAGCTGGGCCAGCGGCAACAGCGGCAGCAGCGGTAACGCCGAAGGTTTCTTCCATTGCTTTGATCAGTTCAACAATTTCCAGAACGGTTTTCTGGCCGATTGCTTCGATGATTTGCTCGTTAGTCAGAGACATGACTATGAATTCCTGTATTGGGGGACAGCCTTACACGGCCATCAAATTAAACGTTTGATTTCGAGAGAAGCTACGCCGCCTTAGGCAGCAGCGGCTTCTTTCTGGTCGCGCAGAGCTGCCAGGGTACGAGCCAGCTTGCTGGTTGCACCTTGGATTACGCTCATCAGCTGTGCGATAGCCTCGTCGCGAGTTGGCAGGGTTGCCAGCACGTCGATCTGGTTAGCGGCAAGGAACTTGCCGTCGAACGCAGCTGCCTTGATCTCGAACTTGTCCTGACCCTTGGCGAATTCCTTGAACAGACGAGCAGCAGCGCCCGGGTGTTCGTTGGAGAACGCAATCAGGGTAGGGCCGGTGAAGGCGTCGTTGAGGACACTGAATTCAGTGTCAGCAACAGCGCGCTTGAGCAGGGTGTTACGTACGACACGCACGTATACGCCAGCTTCACGAGCCTCTTTACGGAGTCCGGTCATTGCGCCTACAGTCACACCACGGGCATCGGCCACGACAGCGGACAGAGCGACTTTGGCAGCCTCGTTGACTTCAGCGACGATGGCCTTCTTGTCTTCGAGTTTAATTGCCACGGGTTTACTCCTGGTTTCTACCGTTTCATCTGGCCGAGGCCGGATGTCGTTTTGGTGTCTGATTCGCGAGCGAATCGGGAGCACCATCTGCGTAGGCTTGTGTTTTAAGACTTGCGTCGCCTACGGTCTTGGATAGCCCCCGCCAGGCAGGGACCCCAATCTTGTTGCAGTCGGCGCGCTCGAGAGACCGCGCCGACTTTGCATTACACGTTCAGCGAGCTCTGATCGATGATCAGACCTGGGCCCATGGTGGTGCTCAGGGTAACGCGCTTGACGTAGATACCTTTCGAGGAAGCCGGCTTGATACGCTTCAGATCAGCGATCAGGGCTTCAACGTTTTCCTTCAGCTTGTCAGCTTCGAAGCCGATCTTGCCAACGGAGGTGTGGATGATACCGTTCTTGTCGGTACGGTAGCGAACCTGACCAGCCTTGGCGTTTTTCACGGCAGTGGCTACGTCTGGGGTCACGGTACCGACTTTCGGGTTAGGCATCAGGCCACGAGGACCCAGAACCTGACCCAGCTGACCGACAACGCGCATGGCATCCGGGGATGCGATGACGACGTCATAGTTCAGGTCGCCGCCTTTCATTTCGGCAGCCAGATCGTCCATACCTACGCGGTCAGCGCCGGCAGCCAGAGCGGCCTCGGCAGCTGGACCCTGGGTGAAGACAGCAACGCGTACGGTCTTGCCAGTGCCGTGCGGCAGCACAGTAGCGCTACGAACGACCTGGTCGGATTTACGCGGGTCAACACCGAGGTTTACGGCGATGTCGTACGACTCGACGAATTTGGCAGCCGGCAGCGAAGCCAGCAGGGTAGCGGCCTCTTCGAAGTTATAGGCCTTGCCTGCTTCGATTTTCTCGGCGATTGCCTTTTGACGCTTGGTCAGCTTAGCCATTACACACCCTCCACGTTCAGGCCCATGCTGCGGGCAGAGCCAGCGATGGTGCGTACAGCTGCATCCAGGTCAGCGGCGGTCAGATCAGCCTGTTTTGCCTTGGCGATATCTTCCAGCTGAGCGCGGGTGACGGTACCGACCTTGACGGTGTTCGGACGGGCCGAACCACTGGTCAGGCCAGCAGCTTTCTTCAGCAGAACCGAGGCAGGGGTGCTCTTGGTTTCGAAGGTGAAGCTACGGTCACTGTAAACAGTGATGATCACAGGAGTCGGCAGGCCGGCTTCTTGACCCTGAGTACGGGCGTTGAAGGCCTTGCAGAATTCCATGATGTTCACACCGTGTTGACCCAGTGCTGGACCAACGGGTGGGCTTGGGTTGGCCTGGCCGGCCTTTACTTGCAGCTTGATGTAAGCCTGAATCTTCTTAGCCATGAGCTACTCCAAAATCGGGTTCGAACGCCTGGTGGCTCCCCGGATGACTTGCGTTTTATCCCAGTGACGACAAAACCCCGCAGCACATAGGGCTGCGGGGTATGGGATGCGTCGCTCAGTTAGACCTTCTCGACCTGACTGAACTCAAGCTCTACCGGAGTAGAGCGACCGAAAATGAGCACTGCGACCTGCAGACGGCTCTTCTCGTAGTTAACCTCTTCGACGCTACCGTTGAAGTCGGCGAATGGACCGTCAATGACGCGAACCACTTCACCCGGCTCGAACAGCGTCTTCGGCTTCGGCTTGTCACTGCCGTCGGCAACGCGACGCAGAATAGCTTCTGCCTCTTTATCGGTGATCGGCGCGGGCTTGTCCGCGGTACCACCAATGAAACCCATGACGCGAGGGGTATCCTTGACCAAGTGCCAAGTCCCTTCGTTCATTTCCATCTGCACCAGGACATAGCCCGGGAAGAATTTACGCTCACTCTTGCGCTTCTGGCCGTTGCGCATTTCGACGACTTCTTCGGTCGGAACGAGAATCTCGCCAAACCCGTCTTCCATGCCTGCCAGCTTTACGCGCTCGATGAGGGAGCGCATGACATGCTTCTCGTAACCCGAGTAAGCATGCACAACATACCAACGCTTAGCCACGAGACACCCTTAGCCAACAATCAAGGAAACCAACCAACCGAGCAGGGAATCCAGACCCCACAACAGCAGCGCCATCACGAGGACCACAGCCACCACGATCAACGTAGTCTGGGTAGTCTCCTGGCGGGTTGGCCACACGACTTTACGGATCTCGGTACGAGCTTCCTTCGCCAGCGTAAAGAACGACTTACCCTTCGCAGTCTGCAGAGCAACAAAGCCTGCGACAGCTGCCAGGGCGAGCAGCGCGAGAACGCGATACAGGATAGGAGCGGCGGAGTAATACTGATTACCCACGACACCTACGACAACCAATGCAACTACAGCCAGCCACTTGAACAGATCAAAACGCGATTCTTGGGCTTCAGTTTTGGGAGTCATCGGGGAGGATCCTGTAAGAAGAAAGCCAATCACACCGAGGTGAATGGCAGGTCAGGAGGGAATCGAACCCCCAACCTACGGTTTTGGAGACCGTCGCTCTGCCAATTGAGCTACTGACCTGTAACGCTGTATCAGGCCGGCCATTATGCCGGCCTGATTTAGATAAATCAACTACTTATTCAATAATCTTCGCTACGACGCCGGCGCCGACGGTACGACCGCCTTCACGGATGGCGAAGCGC
>NZ_JACVTY010000057.1:0-16601 GCF_016624805.1 Pseudomonas sp. S44 | reverse complement strand
CCCCCCACCCTGCCCCTTATCATGCCCGGCATGATCAGAGACCCTTTCGAACGACTCGGCCTGGACCGCGAGGTCCTCACCGTCAGCCAGCTCAACGGCCGCGCCCGTGTGCTGCTCGAAGACGTGTTCCGCAGTGTCTGGGTGGAAGGCGAGATATCCAACCTCGCCCGCCCGGCCTCCGGCCACCTGTACTTCACCCTCAAGGACAGCGGCGCCCAGATCCGCTGCGCATTGTTCCGGCAGAACGCTGTCAGGGTCCGCCAGGCCCTGCGTGACGGCCTGGCGGTCAAGGTGCGCGGCAAGGTCTCGCTGTTCGAGGGGCGCGGTGATTACCAGTTGATCGTCGATACCGTCGAGCCCGCCGGTGACGGCGCCTTGCGCCTGGCCTTCGAAGCCTTGAAGGAAAAGCTCGGCAACGAAGGGCTGTTCAGTGCCGAACGCAAGCAGCCGCTGCCGGCTCACCCGCGACGCATCGGCATCGTCACCTCGCCCACCGGCGCGGTGATCCGCGACATCATCAGTGTATTCCGCCGCCGTGCACCGCAAGTCGAACTCAACCTGATCCCCACGGCGGTACAGGGGCGCGAAGCCATTGGCCAGATCGTGCGAGCCTTGCAGCGAGCCGACAGCCTCGGCTTCGATGCACTGATCCTGGCCCGTGGCGGCGGCTCGCTGGAAGACCTCTGGTGCTTCAACGAAGAAGCCGTCGCACGTGCCATCGCCGCCTGCGTGACACCCGTCGTCAGTGCGGTGGGCCATGAGACCGACGTGTCGATCAGCGACTTCGTGGCCGACGTGCGCGCACCGACGCCTTCGGCGGCCGCCGAACTGCTCGCGCCTGACAACAGCGGCCTGCAACAGCGTCTCGACAGCCTGCAACGCCGCCTGCTGCTGCGCATGCAGCACCGCCTGAGCCACGATCGCCTGCGCCTGGAAGGCCTGGCCCGTCGCCTGCGTCACCCCGGCGAACGCCTGCGCCAGCAGGCCCAACGCCTGGATGACCTGGACATGCGCTTGCGCCGCGCCTTCATGCTCGACATGAACCAGCGCCAGCAACGCCTGGGCCGCCTCGACACGCGCCTGGCCGCGCAGCATCCCGGGCGCACCCTCAAGCTGCTCGGACAGCGCCTGGACAGCCTCGCCGAGCGCCTGCCGCGAGCCATGCGCGAAACGCTCAAGGACCGCCGCCAGCGCTTCCAGGCGCAATTGCAGACGCTGCAAGTGGTCAGCCCACTGGCCACCCTGGCCCGCGGCTACAGCATCTTGCTCGACGAGCGCGGCCAGGCCATCCGCAGCGCCCCACAGACCCGCAACGGCCAGCGCCTGACGGCACGCCTGAACGAAGGCGAACTGCAGGTCCGGGTCGAAGACAACCACCAGACTCCGGTCACCCTCTCCCTACTGGACTGACACATGCCCCGCCTGCTTGCCCCCCTGCTCGCACTCTGCGCCCTGCTGCTGGCCGCCACGGCCCAGGCCAGCTACATCACCCGCACCCTCAACAAGCCAGTCCCCGGCGGCGTGGCGGTGGTCGACCTCGGCCCCGCCACCAGCGCACCGAGCGCGCGCTTCGACGGCAAGCCGGTGCTGGTGGTCAAGGAACAGGACACCTGGCTGGCCATCGTCGGTATCCCGCTGACGCAGAAACCCGGCACAGCCACCCTCAGCCAAGGCGCACGCACCCTGTCCTTCAACGTGGGCAGCAAGAAATACCCCGAGCAGCACATCACCCTGAAGAACAAGCGCCAGGTCAATCCCGAGCCGGATGACCTCAAGCGCATCGACCGTGAACTGGCCGAACAGGTCAAGGCCTACCGCAGCTTCAGCCCGGGCGTGCCGAGCAACCTGATCCTCGACAAGCCGGTCAACGGCCCACTGTCGAGCAAGTTCGGCGTGCGCCGCTTCTTCAATGGCGAAGAGCGCAACCCCCACGCCGGGCTGGACTTCGCCGTACCCGCCGGCACCCCGATCAAGACACCGGCCAACGGCAAGGTGATCCTGGTTGGCGACTACTTCTTCAATGGCCGCACGGTGTTCGTCGACCATGGCCAGGGTTTCATCAGCATGTTCTGCCACATGTCCAAGGTCGATGTGCGACCGGAACAGGTGCTGCGCCGCGGCGACGTGGTCGGCAAGGTTGGCTCCACGGGCCGGGCCACCGGGCCGCACATGCACTGGAACGTCAGCCTGAACGATGCACGGGTGGACCCGGCGATCTTCATCGGGGCGTTCCAGCCCTGAGATCGGTGACAAGCCCGCTCACACCGGGGATTTCCTGTGGGAGCGGGCTTGTCCCGCGATGGCCGCGCCTCGGACGCACCACCTTGCGCGGCAGCAAACCTCGGCACAATAAAAAATCAATAAAAACCAAGCTGCAGCCATAAAATCTCACCCAAATGCTTTTTTTAAGCATTCCTCTCAATTTTTCTTGAACACTTGCCATCCCCTACTCCCACTGGTTAGGGTTGAGGGCATGAAAACCTCGATCACCCTCATTCTGCTCCGCCAACACCGCAGCCTTTGCCTGGTCAGTGCACGACTACCTGGGTGAACCGCGTCGCCTCGCCTCTTCATCTCGTTATCGCTTGGCAGGCCCGATCAGGCCGCACATTAAAGGATTGCTCCAAATGACCATGCTCAAAGACCCGTCGAAGAAATACCGCGCCTTCCCGACCATCGATCTGCCAGACCGTACCTGGCCATCGAAAGCCATCACCCAGGCGCCAATCTGGTGCAGCTCCGACCTGCGTGACGGGAACCAGTCGCTGATCGAGCCGATGGACGCGGAGAAGAAGCTGCGTTTCTGGAAAACCCTGGTGCAGGTTGGCGTGAAAGAGATCGAGGCGTCGTTCCCGTCTGCCTCGCAGACTGACTTCGACTTCGTACGCACCCTGATCGAAGATGGCCACATCCCCGACGACACCACCATCCAGGTACTGACCCAAGCCCGTGAAGACCTGATCGCCCGGACCTTCGAGTCCCTGCGCGGCGCGAAGAAAGCCATCGTGCACCTGTACAACGCCACCTGCCCGGCGTTCCGCCGCATCGTCTTCAACCAGGACAAGCAAGGCGTGAAGGACATCGCGGTGAACGCCGCCAAGCTGTTCGTCAAGTACGCCGCCCAGCAGCCCGAAACGCACTGGACCTTCCAGTACTCGCCAGAAACCTTCAGCGCCACCGAGCTTGAGTTCGCCAAGGAAGTGTGTGACGCGGTGATCGAGGTGTGGAACCCGACCCCTGAGCACAAGATCATCCTCAACCTGCCGGCCACCGTGGAAGTCGCCACGCCAAATGTCTACGCCGACCAGATCGAATGGTTCTGCCGCAACGTCAACCGCCGCGACAGCGTGATCATCAGCCTGCACACCCACAACGACCGTGGCACCGGCATCGCCGCCACCGAGCTGGGCCTGATGGCGGGTGCCGACCGCGCCGAAGGCTGCCTGTTCGGCAACGGTGAGCGTACCGGCAACGTCGACCTGGTCACGCTCGCGCTGAACCTCTACACCCAGGGTATCGACCCGCAACTGGACTTCTCCGACATCGACGGCGTGCGCAAGGTCGTCGAAGAGTGCAACCAGCTGCCGGTGCACCCACGCCATCCGTACGTTGGTGACCTGGTGCATACCGCTTTCTCGGGCTCGCACCAGGACGCCATCCGCAAAGGCTTCGCCAAGCAGCAGGACGGCGAGCTGTGGGAAGTTCCGTACCTGCCGATCGACCCGGCCGACATCGGCCGCAGCTACGAGGCGGTCATCCGCGTCAACAGCCAGTCCGGCAAGGGCGGTATCACCTACCTGCTCGAACAGGAATACGGCATCAGCCTGCCGCGCCGCATGCAGATCGAGTTCAGCCAGGTGGTTCAGGGCGAGACCGACCGTCTCGGCCTGGAAATGACTGCCCAGCAGATCTACAGCCTGTTGCACAAAGAGTATCTGCAGGCCAACGCCCCTTACGCCCTGGTCAGCCATCGTCTGCAGGAAGAGAACGGCAGCAGTGCCGTGGAAGTGGAAGTCGCCGGCGAAGGCGAGACCACCCTGCACTGGCGCGGCAAGGGCAACGGTGCCCTCGAAGCCCTGGTAGCTGGCCTGCCGATCGCGGTCGAGATCATGGACTACAACGAGCACGCCATCGGTGCAGGTACCAATGCCAAGGCCGCAGCCTACATCGAACTGCGTGTGGCCGGCGGTCGTCCGGTGCATGGCGTGGGTATCGATGAGAACATCACCACCGCAAGCTTCAAGGCACTGTTCAGTGCATTGAACCGCTCGCTGAGCCAGCAGGCCGCCAAGGCGGCGTAACCGCACGCGCAGCACACGGAGCCCGCATCGGTCGATGCGGGCTTTTTCATTTCATGGCGGGCCATGATGAAGGCAAAACCTGCACATAAAAAAAGGGGCGCCGACCAAGCGCCCCACAAGCCGTACAGCACACAACGAAATTCGTATCAGTCCAGCAGCGCCATCGCCTCGGCGCTGCAGGCTTCGATCCGCGCCCAGTCACCGTTCTTGATCCAGCTGCTGTCCAGCATCCAGGTCCCGCCCACGCACATTACATTCGGCAACGCCATGTAGTTGCGCGCGTTGGCCGGATTCACACCGCCGGTGGGGCAGAAGCGGATATCGCCGAACGGGCCGCCGTAGGCCTTGATCGCTGCCACGCCGCCAACGATCTCGGCGGGGAACAGCTTGAAGCGACGATAGCCAAGTGCGTAGCCCGCCATGATTTCCGACGGCGTGCTGATTCCCGGCAGCAGCGGAATATCACTCTGCACACCGGCTTCGAGCACCTCGCGGGTAATTCCCGGAGTCACCACGAATTGCGCACCCGCCGCTTCCACGGCCGCGAACATCGCAGGATCGAGCACGGTACCGGCACCGATGCACAGCTCTGGACGCTGCTCACGCAGCACCTGGATGGCCTTGAGGCCGTGCTGCGAACGCAGGGTCACCTCCAGGGTACGGATACCACCGGCTGCCAGGGCGTCGGCCAGCGGCAGAATGTCTTCCTCGCGGGCGATGGTGATCACCGGCAGGATGCGCGCCTTGCCGCAGATCTCATCGATCCGGGCGGCTTTCTCGGCCATCGAGAGCAAAGGTTGTGGGCGTTCAAGCGTGGTCATGACAGTGGATCCTTGGCTCATGGGCACCAGTAGATGTCCAGGGGGTCGTGAAGAAAGGCGCGAATGGGCATTTGCTTGAGGTCGTCGCCAGCCAGAGCGGCGCGCAGGGTAGCGAGTTTGCCTGGCCCCTGCACGGACAGTGCGACGAAAGCAGCGCTCGACAGCAGCGCACGGGTCATCGACAAGCGCTGGTGTGGCACGCTCGGTGCCAGCAATGGCAGGCAGCGGCGCTTGCTGTCCGGATCGAGGCCCTCGGCCAGGTTCGGGCTGTCCGGGAACAGCGATGCGGTATGGCCATCGTCGCCCATGCCGAGCACCAGCACGTCGATCGGCGGCAGGTCGGCAAGCACCTGGTCGGCCTGTTGGGCCGCGGCGTCGAGGTTGTCGGCGCGCTGGTACAGGCCCATGAACCGCGCCTTGGCCGCCTCACCCTTGAGCAAGTGCCGGGCCAGCAGCCCGGCATTGCTGTCGGCATGCTCGACCGGCACCCAGCGCTCGTCGGCCAGCGACACGGTCACCTTCGACCAGTCGAGTTTTTCCAGGGCCAGTTGCTCGAGAAACGGTACCGGGCTACGCCCGCCAGACAGCACCACGCAGGCCTGGCCCTTGCTGGCGATGGCGGCGCGCAGGCGCTCGGCCACGTCACTGGCCAGCGTCGCGGCCAGGCGCTTGGCGTCTGTCAGCGCGTGAACCTTCACGGTCGCTGGCAGTTGCAGTTCAGATATCGCCATACCAGGCTCTCCCATCGCGTGTGATCAGTGCAATCGAGCTCATCGGGCCCCAAGACCCGGCCGCATACGGCTTGGGCACGTCACCGGCGTTCTTCCAGCCGGCGATCAACTGGTCGCACCAGGTCCAGGCGTACTCGATCTCGTCCTTGCGCACGAACAGGTTCTGGTTGCCACGCATCACTTCGAGCAGCAAACGCTCGTAGGCATCCGGAATCCGCGCGCTGCGCCAGGTGTCGGAAAAATTCAGTTGCAGCGGGCCGCTGCGCAGTTGCATGCCCTTGTCCAGCCCCTGCTCCTTGGTCATCACCCGCAGCGAGATACCTTCGTCGGGTTGCAGACGGATGATCAGCTTGTTGCCAATCTGCAAACGCTGCTCCGGCGCGAAGATGTAGTGCGGCGTCTCCTTGAAGTGGATGACGATCTGCGACAGCTTCTGCGGCATGCGCTTGCCGGTACGCAGATAGAACGGCACGCCCGACCAACGCCAGTTGCGAATGTCGGCGCGCAGGGCGACGAAGGTTTCGGTGTCGCTCTGGGCGTTGGCGTTCTCTTCTTCCAGGTAGCCCGGCACCGGCGTGCCGTCGCTGTAGCCGGCGATGTACTGGCCGCGCACGACACGGGTGCTCAGCCCCTCGCCGGTGATCGGTGCCAGCGCCTTGAGCACCTTGACCTTCTCGTCGCGGATGCTGTCGGCCGACAGATCGCTGGGCGGGTCCATGGCGATCAGGCACAGCAGTTGAAGCAAGTGGTTCTGGATCATGTCGCGCAGTTGGCCGGCCTTGTCGAAGTAGCCCCAGCGGCCTTCGATACCGACTTTCTCTGCAACGGTGATCTCCACGTGGGAGATGGAGTTCTGGTTCCACTGGGTTTCGAACAGGCTGTTGGCAAAGCGCAAGGCGATGAGGTTCTGTACCGTTTCCTTGCCCAGGTAGTGGTCGATGCGATAGACCCGGCTTTCGGGGAAGAAGCGCGCCACGGCGTCATTGACCCGACGCGACGACTCCAGGTCGTGCCCGATGGGTTTTTCCAGCACGACGCGAGTGCGCGATGCCAGGCCGGCCTTGTCGAGGTTTTCGCAGATGGCCCCGTAGACCGCCGCCGCAGTGGCGAAATAGGCGATCAGTGGCTGCCCTTCACCGGCCTGCTCGGCCAGGGCCTGGTAGCCTTCGGGCTGGACGAAGTCCAGGTGCAGGTAGTTCAGGCGGTCGAGAAACCGTTGCAGGGCCTGGGGTTCGATATCGGCCGCCGGCACGAAGCGGCGCAGCTGGGCTTCGATGTTCGCCAGGTGCTGCTCGGGAGTACCGGCTTCGCGGGCCAGGGCCAGCAGCCGGGTATCCGAATGCAGCAGGCCGGCGCGGTCCAGTTCGTAAAGGGCAGGAAACAGCTTGCGCAACGCCAGGTCGCCAAGGGCGCCAAAGAGGGCGAATGTGCAAGGTTCTACACTGATAGCAACCATGATGTTGGTTCTTTTATTAAAGTTGGCCTAGAAATACCGTTTTCGATGACAGTTTTCAAGTGGGATGTAGTAAAAATAACAACATCTCGTACAACGATTACAGACAAGTGGTATGACAATCCCACCATCAGTACGATAGACAACCGTGCAAAAAGCCGACTGTTCCCTCAGCCGGCCGTCTTTCCGACCCAAGGACATCCCATGGACCGTGTGCGAAACCTCCTGGAACAGATCCAGGGACGCCTCGACGAGCTGAACAAGGCCGAACGCAAAGTCGCCGAAGTCATCCTCCTCAACCCGCAGCAAGCCACCCGTTTCAGCATTGCCGCCCTGGCCCAGGCGGCCAAGGTCAGCGAACCGACCGTCAACCGCTTCTGCCGCTCGTTCGGCGTCAGCGGCTACCCCGAACTCAAGCTGCAACTGGCACAGAGCCTGGCCAGTGGCGCCGCCTACGTGAGCCGCGCAGTGGAAGCCGACGACGATCCGGCGGCCTACACCCAGAAGATCTTCGCCAGCGCCATCGCCTCGCTCGACAGCGCTTGCCAGCAGATCGACCCGCAGCAGGTCAGCCGCGCCGTGGACATGATGATCCAGGCCCGGCAGATCCACTTCTTCGGCCTGGGCGCCTCGGCCCCGGTGGCCATGGACGCCCAGCACAAGTTCTTCCGCTTCAACCTGGCGGTGTCGGCGCATCCCGACGTGCTGATGCAGCGCATGCTGGCGTCGGTCGCGCACACCGGTGATCTGTTCGTGATCATTTCCTACACCGGGCGCACCCGCGAACTGGTCGAAGTGGCGAAGCAGGCCAGGGAAAACGGCGCCTCGGTGCTGGGTATCACGGCCGCCGGCTCGCCACTGGCCAAGGCCTGCAGCATGAGCCTGCACCTGCCGTTGCCGGAGGACACCGACATCTACATGCCGATGACCTCGCGCATCATCCAGTTGACGGTCCTCGATGTGCTGGCGACCGGCATGACCCTGCGCCGCGGCTCGGATTTCCAGCCACACCTGCGCAAGATCAAGGAAAGCCTCAACGCCAGCCGCTACCCTGCCGAAGACAGCTGACTCAGCCGAGCCGATGCGCCTGCAGCCGCAACTGCGCGCGCTGCCCAGGCGCCAGGCTCAGGCCCTCGCCGCTGCCACTGGCAGCCTCGACGCAGACGAAGCCCTGGCTCTCGCGCCCGCTCACTCCCATCAATGGGCGATTACCCGGGTGCCAGACCACCGTGTCGTCGCTGTCGCTGGTGTCGATGCACAGGTCACGCCCCCAGGCCGAGTCATGCAACTGCACTTTCGGTGTCCCGGGGTAGACCTTCTGGCACCCCCCGTTGAGCGTGAGCACGCCGTCTTCCCGGCAGGCCTGGCGGTTGAGGCGGTCGTAGCCGTCGATATCCTCAAGGCCTGACAAGGCAATCTGCGACACGTCGCTGATGCGCCAGAACGCGAGCAATGCGTGGCTCAGCTGGCAGGGTTCGCTGTCCTGGTGCTCGGTGCACAGGCGCAGTTCCATGCTCGAGCCCAGCCGAGCGTGCAAGTCGACTTGCCAGTCGCACAGGTCCAGGCGCCACTTGAGCGTGACGCCCTCCTCGTCCTCGCGGCTGTCGAGCAGCTTCCAGTCCAGCAAACGCCCCCAGCCGTGGGCCGGCCACAGGTCCTCGCTGGGATGACGGCCATACCAGGGCCAGCACACCGGCACGCCGCCACGGATCGCACCGACTTGTGGCCATTGCTCGGCGCACCACAACCAGGGTTTCTCGCCGTTCGGCTGAAAGTGCAGCAACTGTGCGCCCTGGCGGCTGAACACCGCCTGGCAGCGCGGGTGATCGATGATCAGGACATCGCGCTGCTGGTAACGCTCCCACTCGAAAACCGGCCGGGGCCGCTGCGAAGTGAAAAAGCGATGGAGCGGATGTTCAGACATGTTCAGAAAGCTCTTGTTGTTTGAGATAGCGCTGTCTTTACCCAAGCCCGAGATCCACTGAAAAACAGTGGATCTCGGGGTGTGGGGATGGATGGCGTAAATTTACAACAATTTTTCTCAGAATGACGACTGAATCTTCAAGCCTGCGACCAACGCGTTGTCGACATCGTCAACACCGCCAGGGCTCTTGATGTACTGCAGGTTCGGCCGCACGGTCAGCCAGTTGGTGACGTGGAAGCCGTAGTACAGCTCGGCGTTGTACTCGGTGCGCTGCAGCGGTACGAAGCCAGGGTTGTCGTAGTCATTGATACCGCTCTGGGCGTTGAGCAGTTCGGCGCGCTTCTTCACGTCGTCATTGACGTGAATGCGGGCGATGCCGAAGCCGATATCATCCTTGGGCCGTGCATCGAAGGCGCCCTTGTAGACCATCCCCACCTGCTGGTAGTTGTCGACCACGTTGGTCGCCTTGTCGTGCACGGTGAAGTTGGCGAACAGGCTCAGGCCGCGGTTGGCATCGCCGTTGTGCGCGGTGACCTGCTGCTGGGCCACGACCCACCAGCCATGTTTGCTCGAGTGCGACTTGAAGGCTTGGCCAGTCAACGCCTGCGGGTTGCCGTTGATGTCGTCGTAGACGTCGTCGGCCTTGGCGGTGCTGTAGTAATAGCCCAGGCGGTATTCGCCCGGCAGGCCGTTGACCTTCGGCGACCAGACCATCTCCACCGGCAGGATCGCGCCCTTGGTCCCGCTGCCACTGAGCTTGAAGCCGTTGCCGGTCTCGAGGTTGGACGGGTTCTGCTCGTAGGCACCGACCTGGACGAAGAACTCCGGCGTGATGTTGTACTTCACCCGCAGTGCCCACTGGCTGACCGGCCAGTTGTACCAGATGCCACCCACCCAGTTACCCACCTGCGAACCGCAGAACGCCAGGTTCTGGAAGTCGCAAGGGAAGCTGTTGAAGTCCTCGCCTTCCCCGAAGCGGCCGACCTTCACGTCCAGCGCGCCGTCGAAGTACTTCTGCTTGACCCACATCTGCGTCAGGCGCCAGGTCTGGCCACGGCCCCAGACTTCCTGCACCGAGCTGAACTGCCCGGCGCGCGGATCGCTGATGCGGTCGTTGGACAGGTTGCGACCGCTACGCTCGGTGATCGCCAGCTTGAACTCCGCATCGTGCCAGCCGAGGATCTTCTGCAGGTCCAGGTGCGCGCCGAGGGCGAACTGGTCGCTGTAGCGCGCGGTTTTGTCGTTGTTGTAGCCACCGTGCAGGTTAGCGGCCACTTCACCGACATAGTCGACGGTGAAGTCATAGCCTTTTTCCAACAGCTCGGTGCGAGCCCCACCCCAGTCGCCAGTCATCCATTTCGACTCGCTGGAGAAAGCCTCGGCAGCATGCGCGCCATTGCTGCCAACGAGGGCGAGCAGGGTCAGCGAGCCTAGTGCCTTGATACGCTTGCGATGGTCCATCCCTTGTTTCCTCTTTTCTTGTTATCGATGGTTTGCTTGCTTCAACGTCCCTTGATACGTGTCACGTTGTCCTTGGCTGGAGCGTCCGCTGCCGGCAGGTCCAGGCGTTCGCCGCTGCTCGCGTCGAACAGCAGGACCCGCGCCGGATCGAACTGCAGGTTGAGGCTGTCGCCGACATTGCAGGCGACGTCCGGCGCCAACCGGCAGCAGACCTTGGTCTGGTTGAGGGTGACGAACACCAGCAGGTCCGGCCCGGTAGGTTCCAGGACCTGCACTTCTGCACGCACCGCCGGCAAGCCGTTGCCTTCGGCGCTACCGAGTGCGATCTGTTCAGGGCGCACGCCGAGGATCACTTCGCGGCCGTCCAGCGCTTCGCTGGCAGCGCCCAGGGGCAGTTCGCAGCGGGCCTGGCCGCTGTCGAGCAGGGCGAACAGGCGCCCGTCCTGCTTGCTGATGCGCACCGGGATGAAGTTCATCGGTGGCGAACCGATGAAGCTGGCGACGAACAGGTTGGCCGGATCGTTGTAGATCTGCTGGGGCGTACCGAACTGCTGGATGACGCCGTCCTTCATCACCGCGACCTTGTCACCCAGGGTCATGGCCTCGATCTGGTCGTGGGTCACGTACACCGTGGTGGTTTTCAGACGCTGGTGCATCAATTTCATTTCGGTGCGCATCTCGACCCGCAGCTTGGCGTCGAGGTTCGACAACGGCTCGTCGAACAGGTAGATCTTCGGCCTGCGCGCCAGCGCCCGGCCCATGGCCACGCGCTGTTGCTGGCCACCGGAGAGCTGGCCAGGCTTGCGATTGAGCAGGTGTTCGATCTGCAGCAGCTTGGCTACCCGCGCGACTTCTTCGTCGATCGCCGACTGCGGCATCTTGCGGATCTTCAGGCCGAACTCGATGTTCTCGCGCACGCTCATGGTCGGGTACAGCGCGTAGGACTGGAACACCATGGCGATGTCACGGTCCTTCGGGCTCATGCCGGAGACGTCCTGATCATCGATCAGGATCGCCCCACCGGTGATGTTCTCGAGGCCGGCGATGCAGTTCATCAAGGTGGACTTGCCGCAGCCGGAAGGGCCGACCAGGATCAGGAACTCGCCATCCTTGATGGCCAGCTGGATATCCTTGAGGGTGTCCGGCAAGCCGGTGCCGTAGGTCTTGTTTACATTGCGAAGTTCGAGCGTTGCCATGACTTACCCCTTGACTGCGCCGGCGGTCAGCCCACGCACGAAATACTTGCCTGCGACCACATAGACCAGCAGGGTTGGCAGTGCGGCGATCATTGCCGCGGCCATGTCGACGTTGTATTCCTTGGCACCGGTGCTGGTGTTGACCAGGTTGTTCAGGGCCACGGTGATCGGTTGCGAATCGCCGCTGGAGAACACCACGCCGAACAGGAAGTCGTTCCAGATCTGGGTGAACTGCCAGATCAGGCAGACCATGATGATCGGCGTCGACATCGGCAGGATGATGCGGCGGAAGATGGTGAAGAACCCGGCACCATCCAGGCGTGCAGCCTTGACCAGCGCCTCGGGAATGCTCACGTAGTAGTTGCGGAAGAACAGCGTGGTGAAGGCCAGGCCATAGACCACGTGCACCAGCACCAGCCCCGAGGTAGTGCTGGCCAGGCCCAGCTTGCCGAGGGTGAACGAGGCCGGCAGCAGCACGGTCTGGAATGGCAGGAAGCAGCCGAACAGCAGCAGACCGAAGAACAGTTGCGAGCCACGGAAGCGCCACATCGACAGCACGTAGCCGTTCAGCGCGCCGATGGCCGTGGAGATCAGCACCGCCGGCACGGTGATCAGGATCGAGTTCCAGAAGTAGCCGCTGACCGTGGCCCAGGCCTTGACCCAGCCAATCGTGGTGAACAGCTCGGGCCAGCTCAACAGGTTGCCGGTGCTGATGTCTTCCGGGGTCTTGAAGCTGGTCAGCAGCATCACTACCAGCGGCACCAGGTAGAGCAGCACCGCCAGCAGCAGCACCGCGTGGATGGCGATGCGGCCCAGGCTGAGGGCCGGTTTGTCGAGGTTAGTGGTCATTGCGTTTGGTCCTCAGCTCGGAATACAGGTAAGGCACGAGGATCGCGAGGATCGCACCGAGCATCAGGATCGCGCTGGCAGAACCCATGCCCATCTGCCCGCGGCTGAAGGTGAACGAATACATGAACATCGCTGGCAGGTCCGAGGAATAGCCAGGGCCACCGGCGGTCATCGCGGCCACCAGGTCGAAGCTCTTGATGGCGATGTGCGAGAGGATCATCAGCGAGCTGAAGAACACCGGGCGCAGGCTTGGCAGCACCACGGTCCAGTAGATGCGCGGCATGCTCGCGCCGTCGATTTGCGCAGCACGGATGATCGACTGGTCGACACCGCGCAGCCCGGCAAGGAACATCGCCATGATGAAGCCCGAGGCCTGCCATACCGCGGCGATCACCAGGCAGTAGACGACCCGGTCCGGATCGATCAGCCAGTCGAGGCGAAAACCCTCCCAGCCCCAGTCGCGCAGCAGCTTGTCCAGGCCCATGCCGGGGTTGAGCAGCCACTTCCAGGCGGTACCGGTCACGATCATCGACAGTGCCATGGGGTACAGGTAGATGGTGCGGATTACCCCTTCGCGGCGGATGCGCTGGTCGAGGAACACCGCCAGCAGCACGCCGATCACCAGGGTGATGCCGATGAACATCCCGCCGAACACCAGCAGGTTCTTGCTCGCTACCCACCAGCGGTCGTTGTCGAACAGCCGCGCGTACTGGGCCAGGCCCGCCCATTTGTAGGTGGGCAGGAAGGTCGAGGTGGTGAACGACAGGACGAAGGTCCAGAGGATGTAGCCGTAGAAGCCCACCAGCACGATGAACATGCTCGGCGCCAGCACCAGTTTCGGTAGCCAGCGCTGGAGCGCGTCCAGGGGTGAGGCCCGCAGTTGGGCGGTGGTCGTAGTCATGATTTCAGATACCGGAACGAGGGCGGTGCTGCGCACCGCATCGCGGGACAAGCCCGCTCCCACAAAGACCTGGCCCACCCACAGGTTCAGCGCATGGCGCCAAACCTGTGGGAGCGGGCTTGTCCCGCGATTGGGCCGTTATTGGGCAGCCTTGACCGCTGCGTTGAGCTTCTTCGCCGCATCGGCCGGATCGGCCTTCGGATCGTTGATGTAGTTGGTCACCACATCGAAGAACGCCCCCTGCACGGCGAGCGTGGTCGCCATGTTGTGCGCCATGCTCGGTTGCAGGCCACCCGACTTGGCGTCTGCCAGGAAGTCCTTGGCAGCGGTCTGGGCGCAACTGTCGAAGCCATACTTGCTCATGTCGGCCAGCATGTCGTTGCGCACCGGGATCGAGCCCTTGTTGATGCTGAAGGTCTTCTGGAAGTCTTCACCCAGTACACGCTTGGCGATGTCCTGCTGACCTGCGGTGGTGCCTTCGTTCTTCTGCTTGAACACCGCCAGCGAGTCGATGTTGTACAGGAAGCCCTTTTCGGTGCCGGGGAAGGGTACGCATTGGTAGTCCTTGCCCGCGGTCTTCTTAACCAGGGTCCACTCGCTCTTGGCCCAGTCGCCCATGATCTGCATGCCGGCCTTGCCGTTGATGACCTTCGCAGCCTCGAGGTTCCAGTCCTGGCCCTTGCCGTCAGGGTCCATGTAGGTGGCGACCTTCTTGAGCTCGGTCAGCGCCTTGACCATCTCCGGGCCGGTCAGGGCTTTTTCGTCGAGGTCGACCAGGGCCTTCTTGTAGCCCTCCACCCCCATCACTGCGAGCACCACGTTCTCGAACACGGTGCTGTCCTGCCATGGCTGGCCACCGTGGGCCAGGGGAATGAAGCCTGCGGCCTTGAGCTTGTCGGCTGCGGCGTAGAATTCGTCGAGGGTGGTCGGCGCCTTGTCGATGCCGGCCTTCTTGAACACCTCGGGGTTGATCCACAGCCAGTTGATGCGGTGGATGTTCACCGGCACGGCGACGTAGTCACCTTCGTACTTGACGGTGTCGGCGACTTTCTTGTCGAGCAGGCTGTCCCACTTCTCCTGCTTGGCGACGTCCTTGAGCACATCGCTGTCGAGCAGGCCGGTGGCGGCCCAGTCCTGGATATCGGGGCCCTTGATCTGGGCGACGCCTGGCGGGTTGCCGGCGACGGCGCGGCTCTTGAGCACGGTCATCGCGGTGGAACCACCGCCACCGGCCACAGCGCCGTCCTTCCAGGTGAAGCCGTCTTTCTCGACCTGGGCCTTGAGGACGTCGACAGCAGCTTTCTCGCCGCCGGAGGTCCACCAGTGCACCACCTCGACGCTGCCTTTGGATTCGGCGGCGAAGGCGCTGAGGGGCATGAGCGAGGCGAGGGAAATAGCGGCGGCGAGACGCAGAGTGGAATTCATCGGTATACCTTTCTTGTTGTTATGCGGTGCAAGTCGTTCGCTTGCGTTGCATGGAGTCTAATGAGCGCGCAGACCAGGGCAGGTAACGAAGCGATGCGCGAATGTCATCACTTGGTTACATTGCCCAGGGCCAGCGCAGTGGCCAGGCTGGGTGCCAACGGCAGGCGCGGCAGGAGCACCGCCTGGTAGGCGTGGTAAAGATCGGGCTTGCCGCCCCAGATGCTTGCGCCAGGGCGGTTCTGCGGGTCCAGCTCATGGTGCCAGCTGCCGTGGACGCGATCGATGAAATGGCTGTCGATGAAGTCCCAGAAACGCCGGTACCACTGCTCGTATTCACCTTCCCTGGTACGACGCAACAACGCTGCAGCCGTCGCACAGGCTTCGGCGTGGGTCCAGTGCAAGCGCGCCCGCACTACTGGCCGGTTCTGCCAATCGAGGGTGTAGACGATGCCCGGCGCACCATCGGCGTGCCAGGCGTGACGACAGGCATTGGCGAACAGCCCGCGTGCGTCGCTCAGCAACCACTGCGGGACAGGCAGGCCGGCACGCTGGCGCGCGGCCTCCAGGTGCAGGACCAAGCGCGCCCACTCGAAGGCATGGCCGGGCGTGGTGCCGTAGGGGCGAAAGCCGTCGGTGGGATTGTCGTGGTTGTAGTCGGGCAGCGCCTGCCAGTGCACGTCGAAATGCTCGATGACACCGAAGCCGTTAGCTGCGGCATGGGTATGGATGATCCGTTCGACGATGCGCAGGGCGCGGTCGAGCCAGTGCGTGTGGCCGGTGACATCGGCCAGGGCGAGGAAGGCCTCGGTGGCGTGCATGTTGCTGTTGGCGCCACGGTAGGCTTCCGGCTGCGTCCAGTCATGGGCGAAGGACTCGCGCAGGGCGCCCTCTTCCTCGCTCCAGAAGCGCGTCTCGATGACCGCGACGGCCGCCCCGAGCAACTGCTCGGCGCCAGGTGCGCCGGCGACCACCGCGGAACTGGCGGCCAAGGCGACGAAGGCATGCAGGTAGGCGGTCTTGCCGGTATCGCCCTCGCCATCGGCGCGGGCGAACCAGCCATCATCCCGCGCATCGCGCAGCGGCCCTGCGAGCAGTGCCGCGACACCGTGCTCCACCAGCGGCAGGGAGCCAGGGATGCCCTGCACATGCGCCATGGCAAAGCAGTGGGTCATGCGCGCAGTGTGCAGGGTTTCGGCGATTGCGCCGTCGGGCAGTCGGCCCTGGGCATCGAGGCTGCCAAAACCGCCAGGCAGGCCCGAGGCCTTGGCGAAGGTCACCAGGCGCTGGCCCTCGGCGACCAGCCAGGCGTTGTGAACCGGGGAGTCGAGCCAACTGCAGAAAGGGAAATCGACGCTGTCCATCACCTGCTCAATCCTTGCCAGGGACAGGCCGGGTGCCTGTCGTCAGCGAATTCTAGCCAGCCGTCCCAGCGGGCATGTCACGAAGGCCTGTGTGAATGTCACCGTCCCGTGACAATTTCAGTGGCCTCATCGCGGGACAAGCCCGCTCCTACAGATACCTGTGGGAGCGGGCTTGTCC
>NZ_JACVTY010000056.1:0-20411 GCF_016624805.1 Pseudomonas sp. S44 | reverse complement strand
TCGTCCGCTGACTGTCACCTTGAGCAACGGCGACAAGGTCACCATCGCGGCAGGTCAGACTCAGGTCGAGTACAAGGCACCAGCCCAGGGCGATGACGTCTTCAAGGATTCTGGTTCGCTCACCGTTGGCATCAGCGACGCTACCGTTCCAGGTAAAACCTTCGAAAACCTCGAGCTCGGTGGTTCGGCCACTGTTCAGATTGCTGATACCGAAAGTGAAGTCATCGCGACCCTCACCGCCGACAAGACCACCGTGTCCGAAGATGGCGAGATTACTTATACCGTTACTCTGACCAACGCCCAGGGCCTGGACGTCAAAGGTCATAGCGGTCTGACCTTCACTCTTTCGGATGGCACCAAGGTGACCGTTCCGGCTGGCAGCGCCACCGGTACAATCACCATCCACGCCCCTGATGACGTGTACGTCGGCGGCCAGCCTTCGATCGTCAACAAACTCGAAGGCGTGACTGGCGCAGATAACTTCGAGAAGCTGACGTTGGGTCAGGGCGAAGTGAAAACCGATGTCACCGATGAACCGGGCACCGGCACTCCTGGCACCGGCAACGAAGGCGACAAGGTCTCCGTCACCATCGTCAGTAATGGCAACGTCACCGAAGACCAGCAGCCGTCGTTCACTGTCAAAGTGAACCAGCCGCTGGATCGTCCGCTGACCGTTACCCTGAGCAATGGCGACAAGGTCACCATCGCTGCAGGCCAGACCCAGGTCGAGTACAAGGCACCGGCACAAGGCGATGACGTCTTCAAGGATTCCGGTTCGCTCACCGTTGGCATCAGCGACGCCACCGTACCGGGCAAGACTTTCGAGAACCTCGAACTGGGTGGTTCGGCCACCGTGCAGATCGCCGACACCATCAGCGAAGTAGTCGCTACTCTCAGCGCCGACAAGACCACCGTCAGCGAAGGCGGCCAGGTCACCTACACCGTCACCCTGACGAACGCCCAAGGTCTGTCTGTCACCGGCCATGGCGGTCTGGTGTTCACCCTGAGCGATGGCACCAAGGTTACCGTTCCGGCGGGTAGTGCTACTGGCACCTTCACCATCACCGCCAAGGACGACGTCTATGTCGGCGGCCAGCCGAACATCGTCAACAAGATCGAATCGGTTACCGGCGGCGACAACTTCGAGAAGCTGACCCTCGGCGACAACACCGTCACCACTACGGTGACAGACGAGCCAGGCACTGGCACTCCGGGTACTGGCAACGAGGGCGACAAGGTCTCCGTCACCATCGTCAGCAACGGCAATGTCACCGAAGATCAGCAACCGTCGTTCACCGTCAAAGTGAATCAGCCGCTGGATCGTCCGCTGACCGTCACCCTGAGCAATGGTGACAAAGTCACCATCGCTGCGGGTCAGACCCAGGTCGAGTACAAGGCGCCTGCCCAGGGCGACGATGTCTTCAAAGACTCGGGCTCGCTCACCGTTGGTATCAGCGACGCCAGTGTTCCAGGCAAGACCTTCGAAAACCTGGAGCTGGGTGGTTCGGCCACCGTGCAGATCGCTGACACCGAAAGCGAAGTCATCGCGACCCTGACCGCCGACAAGACTACTGTCAGCGAAGGCGGCGAGATCACTTACACCGTGACCCTGACCAACGCCCAGGGCCTGGACGTCAAAGGCCACAATGGCCTGGTCTTTACGCTCTCGGACGGCACCAAAGTCAGCGTTCCAGCGGGCAGCGCCACCGGAACCATCACCATCCATGCGCCGGATGACGTGTACGTTGGCGGTCAGCCAGCGATCGTCAACAAGCTGGAAGGCGTCACTGGCGCTGACAACTTCGAGAAGCTGACCTTGGGTCAGAACGAAGTGAAGACGAGCGTCACCGACGAACCAGGTACCGGCACCCCAGGCACCGGCAACGAAGGCGACAAGGTTTCGGTCACCATCGTCAGCAACGGCAATGTCACTGAAGATCAGCAGCCAAGCTTCACCGTGAAGGTGAACCAGATCCTGGATCGCCCGCTGACCGTCACCCTGAGCAACGGCGACAAGGTCACCATCGCTGCCGGCCAAACCCAAGTGGAGTACAAGGCGCCAGCCCAGGGCGATGACGTCTTCAAGGACTCGGGCTCCCTGACCGTCGGCATTTCCGATGCCACCGTACCGGGCAAAACCTTCGAGAATCTGGAACTGGGTGGCTCGGCCACCGTACAGATCGCCGACACCATCAGCGAAGTCGTCGCGACCCTGTCCGCAGACAAGGCCACCGTCAGTGAAGGTGGCCAAGTCACCTACACCGTCACGCTGACCAACGCCCAGGGCCTGTCGGTCACCGGCCACAATGGCCTGGTGTTCACCCTGAGCGACGGCACCAAGGTCACCATTCCGGCGGGCAGCGCCACTGGCACCTTCACCATCACCGCGAAGGACGACGTTTACGTCGGCGGCCAGCCGAACATCGTCAACAAGATCGAGTCCGTCACCGGCGGCGACAACTTCGAGAAGCTGACCCTCGGCAGCAATACCGTCACCACCTCTGTCACCGACGAACCCGGCACCGGCACGCCGGGCTCCGGCAACCAGGGCGACAAGGTCTCGGTCACCATCGTCAGCAACGGCGATGTGAACGAAGCACAACAGCCAAGCTTCACCGTGAAAGTCAGCCAGATCCTGGATCGCCCGCTGACCGTCACCCTGAGCAACGGCGATAAAGTCACCATTGCTGCAGGCCAGACCCAGGTCGAGTACAAGGCGCCAGCTCAGGGCGATGACGTCTTCAAGGACGCAGGCTCGCTCACCGTCGGCATCACCGATGCCACCGTTCCAGGCAAGACCTTCGAGAACCTGGAGCTCGGCGGTTCGGCCACCGTGCAGATCAGCGACACCATCACCGAGGTGTTCGCCAACCTGTCCGTGGACAAGAGCACCGTCGCCGAAGGCGGCCAGGTCACCTATACCGTGACCTTGGTCAGCCCGCCGGCCTTCCCGGTCATTGCCCACGGAGGTCTGGTATTCACCCTGAGCGACGGCACCAAGATCACCGTGGCAGCCGGCCAGAAGACCGGCTCGATTACCGTCACCGCCAAGGATGACGTGTACGTTGGCGGCCAGCCTTCGCTGGTCAACAAGCTGGAGTCAGTCACCGGCGCAGACAACTTCGAGAAACTGACCCTCGGCAGCAATACCGTCACCACCACCGTTACCGACGAACCTGGCGTGGGCACGCCGGGCTCCGGCAACCAGGGCGACAAGGTCTCGGTCACCATCGTCAGCAATGGCAATGTCACCGAAGATCAGCAACCGTCGTTCACCGTCAAAGTGAATCAGCCGCTGGATCGTCCGCTCACCGTCACTCTGAGCAATGGCGACAAAGTTACCATCGCCGCGGGCCAGACTCAGGTCGAATACAAGGCACCAGCCCAGGGTGATGACGTCTTCAAAGACTCGGGCTCCCTGACTGTGGGCATCACCGATGCCACCGTTCCGGGCAAGACCTTCGAGAACCTCGAACTGGGTGGCTCGGCCACCGTGCAGATCACCGACACCATCAGCGAAGTAGTCGCAACGCTGTCCGCCGACAAAACCACCGTCACCGAAGGCGGCCAGGTGACCTACACCGTCACGCTGACCAACGCCCAGGGCCTGTCGGTCACTGGCCATAGCGGCCTGGTATTCACCCTCAGCGACGGCACCAAGGTCACCGTGCCGGCGGGCAGCGCCACTGGCACCTTCACCATCACCGCGAAGGACGACGTCTACGTCGGCGGCCAGCCGAACATCGTCAACAAGATCGAGTCCGTCACCGGTGGCGACAACTTCGAGAAGCTGACTCTCGGCAGTAACACCGTCACTACCACCGTTACCGACGAACCTGGCGTGGGCACGCCGGGCTCGGGTAACCAAGGCGACAAGGTCTCGGTCACCATCGTCAGCAATGGCAACGTCACCGAAGACCAGCAACCGTCGTTCACCGTCAAAGTGAACCAGCCGCTTGATCGTCCGCTCACCGTCACCCTGAGCAATGGCGACAAGGTCATCATTGCCGCGGGCCAGACTCAGGTCGAGTACAAGGCGCCAGCGCAAGGCGACGATGTCTTCAAGGATTCCGGTTCGCTCACCGTTGGCATCAGCGACGCAACCGTTCCAGGCAAGACATTCGAGAATCTTGAGCTCGGTGGTTCGGCCACCGTGCAGATCACGGACACCATCAGCGAAGTCATTGCAACGCTGTCCGCTGACAAGACCACCGTCACCGAAGGCGGCCAGGTCACCTACACCGTCACCCTGACCAACGCCCAAGGCCTTTCGGTTACCGGCCATGGCGGCCTGGTGTTCACCCTGAGCGATGGCACCAAGGTCACCGTGCCGGCGGGCAGTGCTACTGGCACCTTCACCGTCACCGCCAAGGACGACGTCTATGTCGGCGGCCAGCCGAACATCGTCAACAAGATCGAATCGGTTACCGGTGGTGATAACTTCGAGAAGCTGACCCTCGGCAGCAATACCGTCACCACCACCGTCACCGACGAACCTGGCGTGGGCACGCCGGGCTCGGGTAACCAGGGCGACAAGGTCTCGGTCACCATCGTCAGCAATGGCAATGTCACTGAAGATCAGCAACCGTCGTTCACCGTCAAAGTGAACCAGCCACTGGATCGTCCGCTGACCGTCACCCTGAGCAACGGCGACAAGGTCACCATCGCTGCGGGTCAGACCCAGGTGGAATACAAGGCACCAGCTCAGGGCGATGACGTCTTCAAGGACTCGGGCTCGCTGACCGTTGGTATTTCCGACGCTTCCGTACCAGGCAAGACTTTCGAAAACCTGGAGCTCGGCGGCTCGGCCACCGTACAGATCGCCGACACCATCAGCGAAGTCGTCGCGACCCTGTCCGCAGACAAGACCACCGTCAGCGAAGGTGGCCAAGTCACCTACACCGTCACCCTGACCAACGCCCAAGGCTTGTCGGTTACCGGTCACAACGGCCTGGTGTTCACCCTCAGCGACGGCACCAAGGTCACCATTCCGGCGGGCAGCGCCACTGGCACCTTCACCATCACCGCGAAGGACGACGTTTACGTCGGCGGCCAGCCGAACATCGTCAACAAGATCGAGTCCGTCACCGGCGGCGACAACTTCGAGAAGCTGACCCTCGGCAGCAATACCGTCTCCACCTCTGTCACCGACGAACCTGGCGTGGGCACGCCGGGCTCGGGTAACCAGGGCGACAAGGTCTCGGTCACCATTGTCAGCAACGGTAACGTCACCGAAGACCAGCAGCCGTCGTTCACCGTCAAAGTGAACCAGCCGCTGGATCGTCCGCTCACCGTCACTCTGAGCAATGGCGACAAGGTCACCATCGCCGCGGGCCAGACCCAGGTCGAGTACAAGGCGCCAGCCCAGGGCGATGATGTCTTCAAAGACTCGGGCTCCCTGACCGTGGGCATCAGCGACGCCACCGTTCCGGGCAAGACCTTCGAGAACCTGGAGCTCGGCAGTTCGGCCACCGTGCAGATCACCGACACCATCAGCGAAGTCGTCGCGACCCTGTCCGCAGACAAGACCACCGTCAGCGAAGGTGGCCAAGTCACCTACACCGTCACCCTGACCAACGCCCAAGGCCTGTCGGTCACCGGCCACAATGGCCTGGTGTTCACCCTCAGCGACGGCACGAAAGTGACCGTTCCGGCTGGCAGCGCCACCGGTACCTTCACCATCACCGCCAAGGACGACGTCTATGTGGGCGGCCAGGCGCCGATCGTCAACAAGATCGAATCGGTCACCGGCGGCGACAACTTCGAGAAACTGACCCTCGGCAGCAACACCGTCACCACCACCGTCACCGACGAGCCGAGCGGCCAGGGCGACCTGACCACCGTGGGCATCAGCGGCGACACTTCGGTGACCGAAGGCGACACCGCGCACTACACCCTGACCCTGACCAATCCGTCCAAGACCGAGGTCACCGTCACCCTGAGCTACAGCGGCACCGCTACCAACGGCCAGGACTACACCGGTGTGGTCACCGTGAAGATTCCGGCCGGCGCCAGCACCGCCAACTTCGACATCAAGACCATTGACGACCAGCTCGTCGAAGGCTCGGAAAACTTCACCATCCAGATCAGCGGTGTCAGCGGCGGCGGCTTCGAAAACCTGCAGGTCAACCCGAGCAAGTCGAGCGTCACTACCACGATCATCGACAACGACCACATGCCGGTATCGCCAGGCGGCGCCGTCACCGGCACCGAAGACACCGACTACGTGTTCCAGTGGGGCGACTTCAAGGTCACCGACGCCGATGGCAACACTGGCCTCGGCGTGACGATCAGCAAGCTGCCGGATCTGGGCAACCTGAAGTTCTTCAACGGCACTTCGTGGGTCGACGTGTCGCTCAACCAGACCATCAGCCAGGCCGACATCGCCGCCGGCAAGCTCAAGTTCGTTCCGCTGGCCAACCAGTCGGGCGTCGACGGTTACGGTGGCAGCGGCGTGGGCAACAAGCAGGCCGACTACGCGCAGATCAAGTACAAGCCCAACGACGGCACCAACACCGGCAGCGAAGTGACCATGAAGGTCGACATCGCGCCGGTCGCCGACAGGCCTGACCTGTCGATCGGCAACAACAACGTCAACTCGATCGGCCTGACCAAGGAAACCTGGAACAGCCTCAACGGCCTGGGCAACAACGGTAACGGCATCACCGGCGACCAACTCAAGAGCGTGTTCGCCAACTCCGGCAACGCGAACAAGAGCGAGCAGGTCACGACCGTCGACACCACCGCCACCGTGACCCCGGGCACCGGCTCGAAGACCTCCGGCCTGATCTATCTGGAAGCCGGCAAAACCTACACCTTCAGCGGCACGGCCGACGACAGCCTGCAAATCGTCATTGGTGGCAAGAACGTCGCCAGCGGCACCTGGGGCAACGCCAGCGGCGCGATCACCGGCAGCTACACCCCGACCACCAGCGGCTACTACACCCTGGAGATCTACAACGCCAACCAGGCCGGCCCTGGCAGCCTGGACATCAACATCAAGGTGGGCAACGGCGCCGTCACAGACCTGAACAGCTCGACCATCCCGATGTACCCGAACGTAGGCTCCATGACCAATGCAGGCCTGACGGTCTCTGACCTGCACGGCAGCAACGGCCAAGGCTACTACGAAGGCTACAAGCTCAACGAAGGCCGTGAGAATGGCGCGCCGGTCAAGCTGGTGGGCATCAGCACCAACCTGACCGACACCGACGGTTCGGAAACCCTGAGCGTCAAGCTCAGCGGCATCCCGGCAGGTTCGGTGATCAGCGACAACGCAGGCCACAGCTTCACCGTCGGCAGCAGCGCGGTGGATGTCACCGGCTGGAACCTGGGCAGCCTGGCAATCAAGCCACCGGCCTACTACAGCGGCCAGTTCGACGTGAAGGTCAGCTCGACCTCCAGCGAAAGCGTTGGCGGCAGCACCGCGACCAACGAGGGCACCATCAAGGTCACGGTGTACCCGCAGACCTACAACACCAGCAACCTGACCTCCGAAGGCGACAACTTTGCCGGTACCGATGGCAACGATATCGTCGTCGCCGACGTGGTCGGCCTGCACGTGGTGCCAGGTCAGAACTACAACATCGCCTTCATCGTCGACACCTCGGGCAGCATGGGCTCGTCTGGCGTGGATGCGGCGAAGAAGTCGCTGGAGTCGGTGTTCAAGACCCTGGCCGCCAGCGTCAAGGGCGACCAGTCCGGTACCGTGAACATCCTGCTCGTGGACTTCGCCAGCCAGGTGAAATCCACGGTCTCGGTGACCCTCAACGATGCCGGCCTGCAGACCCTGCTCAACGCTCTGAAGACGCTGAACTCCGACGGTGGTACCAACTACGAGGATGCCTTCAAGACCACCGCCAACTGGTTCCAGAACCTCCAGAATGCTGGCAACACCGGCAGCAACCAGACGTTCTTCGTCACCGACGGCAAGCCGACCTACTACCAGACCAGCGAGCGCGGCAACCCGACCCTGGGCAGCACCAGCACCACGCTGGACAGCTTCCTAACTGCGAACAACTGGAAACCAGGCAATACGATCTCTACGTACCTGAACAATACGAACTACATAACCATCGACAGTACCGGCAAGCTGACCGTCCAGACCTACTCCTGGGGCGGCTGGACCGTGACCACCAGCGGCGATGTACGTGCCGAAGGTAACGGTGGCTACGAACTGTCCTCCCGCGCCGGTAACGGCTCCGATACCACGACCGCGACCCTGAACGACTCGACCGCCGCCTTCAAGCTGCTGTCGGGGCTGTCGCAGGTCGAGGCCATCGGCCTGAACAGCGATATCAAGGCCAATGACCTCAAACCGTTCGACACCGATGGCAAACCGCAGACCAACATCGACCCGAGCAAGCTGGCCGAGGCCATCCTTGGGCACACCGAGGTCACCCAGCCAGGTAACGACACGGTCAACGGCGGTGATGGCAACGACATCATCTTCGGTGACCTGGTCACCTTCGACTCGGTCGCAGGTACCGGTGTCGATGCGATTCGCGGTTATGTCGCCAACAAGCTGGGCCTCGATGCGGGCGATGTAGATGGGCGGGCGATGCACAAGTACATCACCGAGCACTACACCGAGTTCGATGTCTCGCGCAGCAACGATGGCAACGACACGCTGATGGGCGGCGATGGTGACGACATCATCTTCGGCCAGGGTGGCGACGACTATATCGACGGTGGTCGTGGCAACGACATCCTGCTCGGCGGCACCGGCAACGACACCCTGCTGGGCGGTGAAGGCAACGACCTCCTCATCGGTGGTGCCGGCAACGACGTGCTGATCGGTGGCAAGGGCGATGACATCCTCATCGGTGGCACCGGTGCCGACACCTTCGTGTGGAAGGCCGGCGACCTGGGCAACGATGTGATCAAGGACTTCAAGGCCAGTGAGGGCGACCGCCTCGATCTGCGCGACCTGCTGCAGGGCGAGAAGGCCAGCACCATCGACAACTTCCTGAAGATCACCACCGTGAACGGTGAGTCGACCCTGCAGGTCAGCACCGAGGGCAAGCTCAATGCCGCCGGTGGCCTGGCCAACGCGGATGTGTCGATCAAGCTCGAGGGTGTGAACTGGTCGAACACCACGATCAACTCGTTGATCAGTGGCGCCGACCCGACCATCAAGATCGACAACTCCAACAGCTGATGCCCACGCCCCTGACGGCCTTCACCGGCCGCCAGGGGCTTGGCGCTTTCCTGCCGTCGCCTCACGGCGCATACTCGCTTGCCGGGCCCGGCAGGCCTGTTGAACTTTGCCTATGCTGCTGACAACCAAGAAGGAATCATCGTGACGAGGGTCGATGCCATGTTCTACGTGCAACGCGACGCCAACGGCCAGTTGCTGCGGGTAGAAGCAGCTGCCTTTGCCGAGTACACCGAAGCGCTGCCGGCCGACCATGCCGAAATTCAGGAATGGTTCGCCGATGACGTCGTGGAGAACAGTCTCAAGCAGCTCAAACAGAGCGATCTGGACATGATCCGTGTGCTCGAGGACCTGATCGAGGTGTTGACCGCCAAGGGCGTGTTCAGCATAACCGACCTGCCTCCCGGCGCCCAAGCAAAACTGCTCAACCGCTCCACCGCGCGCAAGGCGCTGGGAAGCCTGAACAACCTGATCGAAGAAGATGAAGAAGGCGGGTTGATCTGAAGAGTTGCTGATACCGCGCTGCTCGTTTCGCGTGTGAATCGGGACGCCGATTTACCCGCGAAAAGAGCAGCACACTTTTACGGATCGCAACACCGTCCTTATTTCCAGGGCGCCGGCTCGCCCACCAACTGCCCCTGAATCCCCTGCACACCCATCTCGCGCAACACCTGCAGCTCCCCTTCGGTCTCCACGCGCTCGGCAATCAACGGCAGGTCGATGCTGTGCGCCGCCCCCTGGATCGCTTCGATGAACAGCCGCTTGTGCCGCTCCTGGTCGATGCTGCGGATATAACCGCCATCGATCTTCAGGTACGCCAAGCCCAGGTGAGCCAGGTTGCCGATCATGCTGAAGCGCCCGCCGAAGCGCTGCAGCGCCAGGCCGAAGCCGAGCTTGTGCAAATGGCGGGTCAGTTTTTCCAGCTGTGCCTGTTCTGGCAGTTGCTCCTCGCCGATCTCGAAGGTCAACCTCGGCCCCAATGCCGCATGCTGCCCCAGCAGTTCGTAGACTCGCTGCAATGCCTTGGCATCGGCCAGGGTGGCGGCAGACAGGTTCAGCGCCAGCGACTCACCATGCTGCTGCAGATGCCGCAACACCTTCTCCAGCACCAGCAGGTCGAGCCGTGGCATCCAGCCGAAACGCTCGAGCCACGGCAGGAAGCGCCCTGCGACAAGCGCCTCGTCCTGTCCGTCGTACAGGCGCGAAATCACTTTGTAGTGCAGGACTCGCTCTGGCGCATGGCAGTCCACCACAGGCTGGAAGAACAGTTGGAACTGGCCCTTGTCCAGAGCCTGGTCAAGACGTGAATGCCAGGCGTGATGGCTGTCGGCAGCCTGGGCCGCGGCGCCCTGTTCAAGGCAGACCCAGCCTGGCTCCGGTTGGCTCTCGGCCCGTGCCAGCGCCTCGTCAGCCAGCTTCAACAGGGCTTGCGGTGCGTCCCCAGGGCTGAACGGCGCCAATCCGATACACGCCACCGGGTCGACATCGCTGGCACCCGTCACATGCAGGCTCTGCAAGGTCGCCTCGAGGGCCTGTGCCAGTTGCACCGCCTCTTCATGCACCATGCCCGGTGCCAGAACAGCAAACTCGCCACCGCGGCTGCGGGTAATCAGGTCCTTGGTTTCCGGATAGCTGGCGCATGTGCGCCGCAGCTGCTCGCCCACCGCCTGCAACAACTGGTCGGTGCGCTGACCACCCAGGCGGGCGTTGAGGCCGGCCAGGTCCTGCACCCGCAGCAACAGCAGATAACCGGCTCGGGCCTCTTCGAGGTTGCTGACACGCGTGTTCAACTGCATTTCGAAGTAGCGCCGGTTGGCCAGCCCCGTGAGGCTGTCCTGGTACGACTCGCTGCGCAGCTTTTCACTGCGCTCGGCCTGTTCGGTGAACAGCGCCTTGAGCTTCTCGACCATCTGGTTCATCGCCTGCACCACCCGACGCAGTTCTGGCGTGCGCGGCAGCTCAGGCAGGCTGAGGAACTCACGGCGGGCGATCGCGTGGGACTGCGCCACCATGTAGTCCAGCGGCCTCAGTTGACGGCGCAGCAGCAGTGCACCCAGCACCGCACTCACCACGCCGCACAGCAGCAACCAGCCCAGGCTGCCCAGGGCACTCTGCCAGAGCTTGGCCAGGGCGAACATCGGGTGGCTGATTACCTCGACCCGCGCGGCCTGTTGCCATCCCCGGCTGACAATGGCATCGCCGCCGGCCGGCTCAAGCCCGATCAGGCCGATGAACCAGCCTGGTACCCCGTTGCTGTCCGGCTCGGCATGACGCTCGACCAGGACGGCGTTGGAGTCCAGGTCGATGACCTTGATGCTCGAGTAATAACCACTGTCGAAGATCGAGCTGACCATCAGCTCGACCATTGCCGGATCATCGATGTTGGGTGTGAGCGACAAGGCCAGCGCCGTCGCCGCATCCTGGGCATGGGAACGCAGCTGGTTGACGTACTGGCTGCGCGAACTCTCCAGGCTGACCATGAAGCTGCCGCTGAAGGCAATGGCCAGGAGCAGGCATATGGCAAGCAACAATTGTTTGAACAGTGACATCTGTGCTCCTCAATAAACCGGTTCGGCCGGGAACCCTTCGGCCTGCATTTTCTTCAGCACGTCCTGCCAGCGTGACAGGCGCTTGGTGTCGCCGACCTTCTTGTTGCCGCCGGCGCCGGTCAGCCACAAACCCTCGCCATTGAAGGCATAGACCGGCAGCAGGTCGTTGCGCTGGCTGGCCGGCTTGATCGCGTCCATCAGGCTGTCCAGCACCAGTGGCTGGGCCTGTGGGCTTGAATAATAGGTCAGGACCATGTGCGCCCGGTTCAGGCGCAACGCCTTGACGTAGGTGATGCGCAGTTTTTCGGCGGGCACCCCCATGCGGCGCAGGCTGAAATACTTGGCGATGGCGTAGTCCTCGCAGTCGCCGGCGCCCTTGATCAGCGACTGGACCGGCGTGGCCCAGTAATCGACTTCATGCCACAGGTCGATGTCCTCGACATAACGCAGCTGCTTGTTGAAGAACAGATTGACGACCTGCAGTTTGTCCAGCTCGCTGCCCTGGTTCTGGGTGGCCATCAGGTTCTGCCAGGCGTCGATACGCCCCTGCCCTGGGCCAAGCGGACCGTACAGCTGTTGCGCACGACGGCTGATCTGGGCGAAATCCCAATCCGCATGCAGGCCGCCCAGCAGCAGGCAGCCAAGCAGTACGGCGAGGCCGAGGCGACGCACGGCCAAATTGAGCATTCCAGGTATCGCCACTGCGAACACCCATCCAGACCAGTCGAAAGCAGCGATGGTGCGGCTTGCCGGGGGAAAAGACAATGGCACCTTACAATCACGGTGCACTTGAAAAAGCGTAGGAGGTTGCGATCATCGAGCCAGGAAAAGTCCGACTTCCTTTGCTCGATGACTTCATTCACGATAGCCGCACTCCATCGGCCGCAGGCGTCCGTCACCGCGGTTTGACAAGCCATCACCCCGCTGACTAGGGTTATTGGATCCAATCATCGCAATCATCGAGGCAGACTCCGCGTGGCCGAGAAAACCAGATTCCTCAGCTCCGTGCTGGGTAACGAGCAGGTGCCAGCACACCTGGCCCGCAGCGTGATCGAAGAGCGTCTGCGCAGCGCCATTGTCGATGGCCGGCTGCCTCCTGGCACTGCCTTGCGCCAGCAGGAGCTCGCTGGCCTGTTCGGGGTCAGCCGGATGCCGGTACGCGAGGCGCTGCGCCAGCTCGAGGCGCAATCACTGCTCAAGGTAGTGATGCACAAGGGCGCCGTGGTCGCACCGCTGATCGACGAGGATGCCGTCGACACCTACGGCCTGCGCGTTCTGCTCGAAGCAGAAGCGCTGCGACAGTCGATTCCCCACCTGGACGCAAGCGACATCGCCCTCGCCCGCAGCTATATCCAGCAACTGGAAAACGAGACGCGCCACGCCGAGATCGGACGCCTCAACCGCCTGTTCCACATGACGCTGTACAGCAAGGCGCACAACCACAAGTTGTTGCGCATGATCGAGATCGAACTCAACGAAGAGGAGCGCTTCCTGCGCTTCCACCTGTCGTCCATGGGCCTGGGAAAGCTGACTCAGGACGACCATATCGCACTGGTGGACGCTGCCAGCGACAAGTTGGTCGACCAGGCCATCGACGTGCTGGAAAGGCACCTCAATACGGCATCCCGCACCATCAGGAACTACCTGAACAGCCAAGCCGCCAGGTGAATCACCCGCTGACACAGCCACAAGCCGTGTCAGCCATGAAGCTCCGTTACCGAACGGAGCGAAGGACAGACAGTGCACGTCCAGAAACCATCGGTAACAGAGCACTCCGGGCAACCCCCGAGAACCCGTCTCATCTGCCTTGCCTGCAGCCAGGAGCACCTGGAGCAATACCGCGCCTGGTCCCATGCCCTGAGCGACCATATCGAACTGGTAGCGGTGGATGTCAGACGCCATGCCGAATGCAGCCCGTGTAATCCGCTGCAAGGCCCCTCCGCCCTCGCCCGAACCGTGGCCAAGTACCTGCATCCCTACCTTGAAGGGCCCCATGCCCTTTTTGGTCAGCGCCTGGGCGCACACATGGCGTTCGAGCTGGCCCAACTCGCGGAACGCGAATACCCCGAGCAGACCCGCCATTTGTTTGTTTCCAGCTGTGACAGCCCAAGGGTCGCCGAGCCCGCTGCCAGCGCGAATGCCATACGGATACCGGTGACGGTGCTCTACCCACCTGGAACACTCCCCGAAATGCTTGGCTGGCACGCCTTCGTCCGGCGCGAACTGGAGCTCATCGAGCTGCCCGAGCACAGCGTCGACAAGTCATACCAAGACCAAAGACTCGTCAGAATCTTCAACACGCATCTTGGCTTGCTGGGCTTCTGAGCACGCAACGCCCCCTCTTGAGGTCATTGTTTCCCCCGATACGCTGCCAATGACCATGGCAGCGCGAGTCGTTTGAGCCCACTCTAGTCGCGCTGCGACTGCTGATCGTCCATCCCGGGCCCGGTCGTATGCCTTCCATTTACCCGCAGAAGGAGCCCGACACCGGGGCAAGGGCCGCGTGCGATCAGCCGCCCCTCAACAGTGGAATATCCTCGCACTCCCATTCACCAGTGCTTCGAGTGAGGCATTCACTCAACTTCGTTTTCTGATGATTAATTATCGGAAGGGGCCTGTCTTGCCAAAATAAAACTTTCAAAATGTTTTATTCGAATCACTATTAATTCAACTTTTTAAATATTGAAAATATTTCAAAAAACATTTGCGACACACTTTGATGTTGTTCTAACTTTTATATCGCCGGCACCCGCCACGGCTTGACTCCGCACAAGCCAGATGAATCAAGGGGCGGCCACTATCCCTGAGACTGTTCAGCCATCGAGTCTATGTCGAGGCCCGCGTTCGTCCGATGTATTTCAGAGGCTGCAACTTATCGGGAAAACACGCCAACTTTCGCACAATGGATATTACTCATGAGCACATTGAAGCGCACACTTTCCAGTCATAAGGCCACGCTCGCACGACATCCACTCTTTTCAGAAATCGACAACGTCGAGACCTTGCAACGCTTCATGGAAACCCATGTTTTCGCGGTGTGGGACTTCATGTCGCTGACCAAGCGCCTGCAACGGGAACTGACCTGCGTAAGCCTGCCCTGGCTACCACCGGCGGATCCCGCCGCTGCCCGGCTGATCAACGAGATCGTGCTCGGCGAAGAGTCTGATGACTGCCCGCAGCACGGCCACTACAGCCACTTCGAACTGTACCTGGACGCCATGCGCGAGGTCGGTGCCAGCACCCAGGCAATCGAGCGCTTCGTCCACCTGCAACGACAGGGGCTCGACTACGCCACCGCCCTGCAGCGCTGTGGCGCCAGCGAGGCAGCCAGGCACTTCGTCCTCGACACACTCGACGTGGCACTCAACGCGCCTGCCCATCGCGTGGCAGCAGCCTTCCTGCATGGCCGCGAAAGTGTCATCCCGGCGATGTTCCAGCAGATCCTCGACGAGTGGGGCATCGGCCAGGCGCAGGCTCCGACCTTCCGCTATTACCTGCAGCGCCACATCGAGGTCGACGCCGAAGATCACGGTCCGGCCGCCGAAGCGCTGCTGGCGCGCCTGGTGAACGATGATCCGCAACGTCAGCAAGAGGTGTACGAAGCCGCCATCGCCGCTGTCCAGAGCCGCACCGCGTTGTGGGATCGTCTGCGCGCTTCGCTGCAGGTAGCCGCCAGCGAGGTCACGCCATGAATGCGCTCGAATACCGCTCCTTCGCCGACGCCTGGGAGGAGCGCGCCACCATCCGCACCCGCCCGCGGCGTCGGATCGAGGACGACCAGCGGCTGATCTACCCGCTCAGCCGCCAACCACTGGTGCAAAGCGCCACGTTCCAACGGGCTTGCCCACACCTGCGTGATTTCGTGCTGGTGCAGAGCCTCTACAAGTTCATCAACGACGTGGTGATCTTCGAGACCGAGATCGTCGACCGCACGGCCCGGCGGATTGCCAAGGACCGCTTCACCGTGCGTTTTCCCTTCGCCTGTCGCTATGACGCAATGACCGTGGTGGTCGACGAGGACTACCACGCGCTGGTGGCCATGGACTTCCTGCAGCAGACCATCGCCCTGACCGGCCTCGAGCCGATCGCCCTGCCTACCGAGATCGAACTCAGCCGTGCGATCCCCTCTGCACTGGCACAGGTGCCAGAAGCGCTGCGGGACGCCCTTGAGCTGATCTGCGTGGGCATCGCAGAAAACACCCTGACCGACGATGTCGCCGCCTTTGCCCGCGATGACACGGTCAAGCCTTCGGTGAAGGGGCTGATGGCCGATCACCTGCTCGACGAGGGTCGGCATTCGAGCTTCTGGGCGCGTCTGACGCGGATCTATTGGCAAGCCGCGCCGGAGGTGGATCGCCAGATGATCGCCCAGGTGCTGCCCGTGTTCCTGGGCCAGTACCTGACCAACGACATCCAGCAGGCCTTCGACTTCAACCTGATCGAGGCGTTGCCAGTCAACGAAACACTGCGCCAGTCGCTGCGCGAAGAAGTGCTCGGCCTGGCCTATCCGATCAACCACCAGCATCCGTTGCTGGGCAACATCCTGCGCTTCTTCCGCAGCAGCTCGATGCTCGAGTCGCCTTGCGTGCAGGAAGCCCTGCGCGGCTACCTGCCCTGAGGAGATCCGCATGCGACGTCTCGACATACTATTGGTCGGCCACAGCCTCGCGCTGCGCAACCTGGCCCGGATACTCGACGAGCAGGGCCACGGCACCCTGCTGGCCGGTACACCCTCGGCGCTACGCCAGGCCCTGGCCAGCCATCACTCTCTGGTTCTGGAAGACGGCAGCCTGGTGCTGTGCACCAGTGACTGGGCCCTCCTGGGGGAAACGCCGTTGTTCAGGATCCGCCTGGGCGCCAGCCACGGCGACACCCTGCCACACCTGGAACTGCTGTGCTGGTGCGCCAGTGCCACGGCTGCGCGCCTGATCAGCCGGGTATCATTGGTCGCACCCTCCTCGGGCAATGGCCAGCAACTGCGTGAAGATGCCGTGCGAGCTTTGGAGGAGCAGGTCGCCCATCAGGTCGCCTGCCTTGCCCGCGATCCGCAACATCTGAGCGAAACGTGCGCCGTCGAGCCTGGCCTACAGATGCGTGAGCACGGCCTGGATTGGCTGCAAACGCTGGCCTACCGCCATCCGTTCAACCGCTCCCAGCGCGCAGACCTGCTGGTAACGAGTGAAGTCGGCTTGATGGAGGGCCTGGAGCAGCCTCTGCGCCAGTACGCGCAGCAACCGGCGCTGAACCGCGATGGCCAGCGCAGCAGCTATCACGACCTGCACGCTCTCGCCGTGACCTTGCAACGGGCACTGTTGCCATTACTGCCTGATCAGGACGATCAGCCTGTGGTGGTGGGCGTGTGTCTGGCCAAGTCGCCGGCACTCTATGCCAGCGTGCTGGCGATATTGGGTTGCGGCGCAATCTACCTGCCACTGGACCCGCCGACGCCCACAGAGCGTCGCCAACGTATCCTGCAGGACTCCGGCGCGCGGGTACTGCTGCATGACGGCCAGCCACATGCCGGACTGGCCCTGCTGGATGTGCGCACGCTGCAGGCGGCCACTGACAGTTGCCTGCCCTCGCTGGTCCTGCGGCAAGGGACAGCAGAGCGGGCCTGCGTGGCGATCTACACCTCTGGCACCACCGGCCAACCGAAAGGCGTGTTGCTCAGCCAGCGCAACCTCACCCACTTCATCGCCTGGTATCGCGAGCATGTCGCGCTGGATGCGCACAGCCGGGTGCTTCAGTTCTCAACCATCGGCTTCGATGCCTCGCTGCTGGATATCCTGCCGACCTTCGCCTGCGGCGCGGAACTGGTCATTCCCAGCGATGACCAGCGCCGTGATCCCCAGCTACTGGTGCAACTTATCCACAGCCAGGCCGTGAGCCATGCGTTTCTGCCGCCAGCACTGCTGAGCATCCTCCCGCCTGATGAACCGCTTGGCCTGCGCCACCTGATCACCGGAGGCGATGTCTGCGAGCCCCAGGTCATCGCGCGGTACAGCGAACAATGCCGGATGCACAACATCTATGGCCCAACCGAAACCACGGTATTGGCGACTACTCGCATCTGCGCTGCCGGTGACAGTAATCGCAACCTGGGGGTGCCGATCGCCAATACTCAAGTGCTGATCCTGGACGACGATTTGCAGCCGGTCACTCAGGAGATGCCCGGAGAACTGTACATCTGCGGCCCGGGGGTCGGGCTGGGGTATCTCAACAATCCAGAACTGACCGCCGAGCGTTTCATCGCACTCGACTTGCCCGATGGCCGTTCGCTGCGTACCTACCGTACAGGTGACATTGGCAAATGGACCGCACAGGGTATCGAGCTGTGCGGGCGACGCGACAACCAGGTGAAGATCCGTGGATTTCGCGTAGAGCCGGAAGAAATCGAACACTGCCTACGCAACAGCGGCCTGTATGCACAGATCGCAGTGGTGATCGATGCCCAGCGCCGCGTGCTGGCTTTCGCTGCGCAGCCGACAAGCCATCAGGCCGACTCTGCACTGCGTCAGCATGCTGAGTGGCATCTGCCCGACTACATGCGTCCGGGGTTCTACCAGGTGTTGGAGCAGATGCCCTATACCGCTAACGGCAAGGTCGACCGCCTGGCGTTGCGGGCGCTGCCACTGACGTTGCCACCGGCACAGCGAGTAGCACCCAGCACACCAACCGAGCAGCGTCTGCTGGGGCTCTGGAGTGGACTGCTGGAACTGGACCAGGCGGATATTTCCGCCGACGACAGCTTCTTCAGCCTGGGCGGACATTCCATCCTGCTGTCGAGGCTGCTGCTGGAGGTGCGCCAGGCCTTCGGCCGCGGCGTGGCGATCAATCGCTTCATCGAACAGCCGACGCTACAGCGCCTGGGTGCGTTGCTCGACGGTGACGCTGCCGCACTGGACAGTTCACTCGAACGCCTGGAGCAGGACGCCAACCGTGACTTGAACCTTCAGGTACTGCCCCTGCAGGCCATGGGAGATGTGCACAAGGTCATCGTCACGGGCGCCAACAGCTTTCTCGGCGTGCATCTGGTCGAAGCACTGCTCGGCTGGGGGGCCACGGAGGTGGCGTGCCTGGTACGTAGCAACGCAACCCAGACGGCCAGTGAACGCTTCAGGCAGGCATTGGCAGACAATCAGCTGAGCCTCGATGATGAGCGCGTGCGGGTATTCGACGCGGACCTGCGCCGTCCTCGGCTGGGGTTGAGCGACGCGGACTACGACGATCTCGACTTGAACTACGGTGCACTGGTGCACAACGCCGCCCAGGTCAATCACGTACTCGACTACCAGGCCCTGGCCAGCGACAACATCGAACCGCTGTTCGAGTGCCTGCGCCTGTGCGAAGGGCGGCGCAAGAAGGTCTTCAACTTCGTCTCGACACTGTCCGCGTGTAGCGCAATGGACAGCGACGGCCGCGTGCTGGAGCAAGGCCCCGTGTCGACTCCGCCGATCTACATCCGCAATGGCTACAACCTGAGCAAATGGGTCGGCGAACGTATTCTCCAGCGGGCACGTGAAGCAGGGGTACGGGTAAATCTATTCCGCCCCGGCAATATCAGCTTCGACAGCCGCAATGGCGTATGCCAGCCCCAGCGCAATCGCTTGATGCTGATGCTCAAGGGCTCACTGCAGCTGGGCCAGGTGCCACGGCTGGAGATCGATTTCGACCTCATGCCGGTGGACTTCCTCGCCCGCTTCATCGCCTTCCACAGCAGCAGGCACCAACCCGCGCAATGCGTCTTCAACCTGCACAACCCAGAACCGCTGCGTTGGCAAGACTACCTGGCCGCGTTCCGCGAGCAGGGCCACCGCTTCGAGCTGGTCGAGGTGGAGCAGTGGCAAGGCCAGTTGAGTCGGGTAGATCGCGACAACGCGCTGTTCGATGTCCTGGGCTTCTACCTCGACGGCTTCGAGGAGGACATCGGCGATATCTCCAGCATCGAGCACGGTAATGCCCGCGAGGGTGTTCGGCGCATGGGCGTCTGCTACCCGGCCAAGGACGCGCAGTTGCTGCGTCGCGGCTGCCGCTACCTGAGCGCTATCGGCTTTCTCTGATTCCTTCGGTTCATCCACAACAGGAGCAACATCGCATGCAAACACTCAAACCCGACACGCTGATCCGTAATCCACAAGGCTGCCTGGTGGTATCCAGCGTGGACATTGCAGCCCCGGCGGAGGCGGTATGGAACATCGTTGGCAACTTCGCCGGCTTCCCGGTGTTCATCCCCGCTTTGGCCCACATCGACATGACCGGAAGCGGCGTACGTTCGGTGCGCAAGAAACTGTTCAAGGACGGCAATGTGGTCATCGAGCAGTTGAACTCACGAGACGAGCAGACAATGCAGATGACTTGGAGCCTGATCTACACCAGCCTGAATATCGGCAACCTGTGGGCTGCGATGCAGGTCGAGGCGCTGGATGCGCATCGCAGCCGTGCGGTCTGGACTATCCAGGCCGAACCTTGGGAGGGCGGCCCAGAGGCATTGCCAGGCTTCCAGGCATTTCTCCAGGGCTTTGCCGATGAAGCGATGGCGAACGTGCGCAATCTGCTGAGCTGAAGGCGATAACCAGGCCGCTGTTGTGGGAAGTGCGCTCCCCACAGCAGCGGTTTTTCTTGGACGCCAGAAAGGCAAAACCCCTACCTGCTCACGCAGATAGGGGTTTTGCGAAATGAATCTTGACGATGACCTACTCTCACAT
>NZ_JACVTY010000055.1:0-21305 GCF_016624805.1 Pseudomonas sp. S44 | reverse complement strand
GCCCCAAGCCCCCGCCCTGGACCTGCGCCCGCTGCTGCTGGTGAACATGGCCTGCACCATGTCGATGATGGCGTTCGTTGCCTTGATCGGCCCCATCGCCCGCCTGCTGGGGATGGCGACCTGGCAAGCCGGTGCGGCGGTCACCGTGGCAGGCGTGGTCTGGGTCATTCTTGCACGCCCATGGGGCCGGGCCGCCGACCGCCTGGGCCGGCGACGCATCCTGCTGATGGGCAGTGCCGGCTTCACCGTCGCCTATTGGCTGCTGTGCCTGTTCATCGATGGCGCCTTGCGCTGGCTGCCGGGCGCGACCCTGGCCTTTCTCGGCCTGATGCTGACCCGCGGCCTGATCGGCGCCTTCTATGCCGCGCTGCCGGTGGGCGGCAATGCGCTGATCGCCGACCATGTCGAGCCCGAGCGCCGCGCCCGCGCCATGGCCTTGCTCGGCGCAGCCAATGCCGTAGGGCTGGTGCTCGGCCCGGCACTGGCCGCGTTGCTGGCTCGCCATAGCCTGAGCGCCCCGTTCTTCATCATGTCGCTGCTGCCGGCCAGCGCATTCCTCGTGCTGCTGTTCAAGCTCAAGCCTCAGCCGCTGCCCCACAACTATGCGCCAAGCCCTGTGCGCCTGGGTGACCCGCGCCTGCGCCGACCGTTGATCGTGGCCTTCAGCGCCATGCTCAGCGTGACCGTGTCGCAGATCACTGTGGGCTTTTTCGCCCTCGATCGCTTGCAACTGAACAGTGCCGATGCCGCCCAGGCCGCAGGCATCGCCCTGACCGCCGTGGGCGTGGCGCTGATTGGCTCGCAGATTCTGCTGCGCCAGTTGGAGTGGCCACCGCTGAAGATGATCCGCGTGGGCGCCAGCATCAGCGCGCTGGGCTTTGCCGCCGGGGCCTTGGCCACCACTGCTCCGGCATTGTGGGCGTGCTTCTTCGTCGCCGCTGCCGGCATGGGTTTCGTCTTCCCTGCCTTCTCGGCGCTGGCCGCCAATGCCATGCAAGCCAGCGAACAAGGGGCCACCGCGGGGTCGATCAGCGCTGCTCAAGGCATGGGAGCGGTGATCGGGCCGCTGGCCGGGACGCTGGTCTACGCCGTCGATCCGCGCCTGCCGTTCGTGGCCGTGGCCGTGCTGTTGCTGCTGGTCGGGCTGTGGCCTGCCCCCGCCGTCCAGCGCACCTGACAAGCACAGCGCGTTGCCGGTCAGAGTGTGTTTTAATGCGCTGCCCATTATTTTTGACACCTCTGATCACTCACTACTCAAGGCGGCTATGGACACGGGGACACGACTCAAACTGGTGCGTGAACGCAACAACCTCTCCCAGCGGGAGCTGGCCCGCCGCAGCGGCCTGACCAACTCGACGATTTCGCAGATCGAGCAGAACCGCGTCAGCCCCTCGGTCAGTTCCCTGAAAAAACTCCTCGAAGGCATCCCCATGAGCCTCGCCGAGTTCTTCAGCTTCGATGAACCTGCACGCGAAGAGCGCTACGTGTTCCGCGGTGGCGAGCAACCTGACCTGGGTCGCAACGGCCTGCGCATGCTGCTGGTCGGCGCCAGTGTCGAAGGCCGACAGATGCGCATGCTGCGCGAGCTCTACGCACCGGGTGCCGACTCGGGCGAGCCGATCGTGCATGCCGAAGGCGAGGAATGCGGGCTGGTCACCCGGGGGACGGTCGAGTTGTGGGTCGATGGCCAGGTCAGCGTGCTCAACTCGGGCGACGGCTACTACATCCCCACCACGCTGCCGCACAGCTTCAAGAACATCGGCCCGGACGAAGCAGAAATCATCAGCGCCAATACCCCGGCGAACTTCTGATCGTTCATGTCCGCCCCCAACAGCCGTGAGATCTACCAGTGCCTGCGTGACGCCGCCCTCGGCGTCCAGGCGCTGGACGTGCACGAGCACCTGAGCGACGGGCGGGTGAGGGTACAGATCGGCCACTGGCAACTGATCCTGACCCTCGACGACGAAGGCATCGCCCATTGCAGCGAATGCCGCGCCCCCGATGGCCGCGAGGCCGAGCGCGGCCACTGGCAGCGCTATGGCACCGACCCGGTCGAGCTGCTCAGCGTCTGGGAACGCACGCAACTGGAGCGGCTGTTAGGTTAATGCTTCTTCGATGAAGTCCAAGCGGTCCTGACCGAAGAACATCTGCCCGCCGACAAAACAGATCGGCGCGCCGAACACGCCCCGCTCGACCGCCTCCTGGGTCACCTGCTTGAGCCGCTCCTTGACCTCGACGTCGGCCGCCAGGGCACGAAACGCCTCGGGGTCCATGCCTGCTTCGCGCAGCGTCGCATCGAGCACCTCAGGGTCCGACAGATTGCGCTGTTGCACCCACAGCCCGTCGAACAACGCCTTGAGCAAGGGTTCGAGGCGCTCGGGCGAACGCATCTGCGTGCCGAGCACGCCACGCATCAGGTTCAGGGTATTGACCGGAAACCCTGGCGGGAGGCTGAACGGCACGCCATAACGGGCAGCGAAGCGTTTCAGGTCACCGATCATGTAGCGCCCCTTGGCCGGTATCGTCGCCGGCGAGGCATTGCCGGTGGCCTGGAACACACCGCCCAGCAGCATTGGTCGCAGCGCCAGGGTTGCGCCTCGGCGGGCACACAGGGCGGGCAACTGGGTCCAGGCCAGGTAGCTGGCCGGACTGCCCAGATCAAAGTAGAACTCGACGCACTTGCTCATGCAGCACTCCTTGTGGCGGAAGGTGGTTGGGCACAGCGGATCACCAGCGTTCGATCCAGGGGCGCAAGTCAAGTTCGAAGGTCCAGGCGTCCCGGGGCTGGGTGTGCAGGTACCAGTAGCTGTCGGCGATATGCGCCGGGTCAAGGATGCCATCCTGGTCCTTCAGGGCGTAGCGCTCAGGGAAGGTATCGCGAATGAACGCCGTGTCGATGGCGCCGTCGACCACCACGTGCGCCACGTGGATGTTTCGCGGCCCCAGCTCGCGCGCCATGCTCTGGGCCAGGGCGCGCAAGGCGTGCTTGGCACCGGCGAAGGCAGCAAAACCGGCGGCGCCGCGGGTGCCGGCAGTGGCGCCGGTGAAGATCAGGGTGCCGCGTTCGCGGGTGACCATGCGCCGCGCCACTGCCTGAGAAGTGAGAAAGCCGGCGAAGCAGGCCATTTCCCAGATCTTGAAGTATTTGCGCGGCGTTTCGTCGAGGATGCTGCAGGGCACGTTGGCGCCGATGTTGAACACGAAGGCCTCGATCGGGGCGATATCACGCTCGATGGTTTCGATCAGCTCGGCCACCGCCTCTTCCTTGCGTGCATCGGAGCCGAAACCGTAGGCCTGACCGCCAGCCGCACGGATCTCGTCCACCAGTGGTTGCAGCTTGTCAGCGTCGCGACGGGTCACACAGGCGATATAACCTTCGCGGGCAAAACGCTTGGCGATCTCGCCGCCGGTGGCATCACCCGCCCCTATCACCAGGACCGCTTTTCGTTGTTCTGTCACCGGCACCTCCATTGATGAACGATCATTTAGTAAACGAACGCTATGCTATGATCGCTGCACCGTCAAGCCAGCACACCGAGGGTCACGGATGCGCTACTCCACCGATCACAAGCAACAGACTCGCGAGAAATTGCTGGCCAGCAGCGGCGTCCTGGCCAAACGTGGTGGTTTCGCCAGTACCGGCGTCGCCGAGTTGATGAAGGCCATCGGCCTTACCGGTGGCGCCTTCTACAATCACTTCCCGTCCAAGGATGACCTGTTCAGCGAGGTGGTGCGACGCGAGCTGTGCAATAGCCCGTTCGCTCGCCTGGCCAGCCAGGGCGCCGACCGCGAACATCTGCGCCGCTGCCTGAAGCAGTACTTGAGCCTGGCCCACCTGCACAATCCCGAAGGTGGCTGCCCGCTGCCGCCGCTGGGGGTCGAGATCGCTCGCGCCGAGCGACCGGTGCGTGAACAGGCCGAACACTGGCTGCTCGAACTGCAGGCCGCGTGGAGTGAAACGCTTGGGGACGAGCGCAGGGCCTGGGCGTTGATCAGCCAGTGCGTCGGTGCTCTGGTGGTCGGGCGTATGTTGGCCAGCGAGGAAGTACAGCAGCAAGTGCTGGACGCCAGCCGCGACGTGGTCGAGCAGGCGCTGGAGGAAGATTGAAAGCCGGGGCAGACCGTAGAGGCCTGCCCCGGTTTTTCTTCAGAGGAAGGTAAACACCGTCTCGGCCGACAGCCGCGACTTGCTCAGGCCGGCATTGAAGTCATCTTCGCTGCGGTACCCCAGGCTCAGCAGCACGACGCTGGTGAAGCCACGCTCGCGCAGGCCCAGCTCGGCGTCCAGCGCCTTGCTGTCGAAGCCCTCGATCGGGGTCGCATCGAGCCCGTGGGCGGCAGCGCCCAGCAAAGCGGTGCCCAGGGCCAGGTAGGTCTGCTTTTCCATCCAGTGCTGCGCATCCTTGAGATCGTAGCGGTGCAGGTTCACATAGCCACGGCGCGTCGTGTCCTGGCCGGCACGGGCCTGATCATCGCGAAAACGGCCGTCGGCCGCTTCCTGGTCAAGCACGGCGTGCAGGTGCGCCTCGGTCATTTCGGTGCGTGTGGCGAACACGATTACGTGCGAGGCGTTGAGAATCTTGGGTGTGTTGTAGGCGAAGGCTTCGGTGGCCTTGGCCAGGCGTGCCTTGCCTTCGGCGCTGTCGGCGACGACGAAGTGCCAGGGCTGCGAGTTGACCGAGGACGGGCTATGACGCAATTGCTCGAGCAGTGCATCCACGGTGGCCTGCGGGATCCTGCGGCTGGCGTCGTAGGCCTTGGTGGTGTAGCGGCGCTTGGCCAGGGTGACGGTATCCATCGGAACTGCTCCTGTCAGGGAAGGTGATGGCGCGTATCTTATCTTTCCCACAGGAAAGAAAAACCAGCACAATGCAGCAACACTTTCATTCCAGGAGTGAAAATGCTGCGCCTTGACGATCTACAACTGTTCATTCGCTCCAGCGCCCTGGGCAGCTTCACCGCCGCCGCCCTGGAAGCCGACCTGCTACCGGGCCAGGTCGCAGCAGCGATCAAGCGCCTGGAGCGAGAGCTGGACGTGCGCCTGTTTGCCCGCACCACCCGTAGCCTGCGCCTGACCGCCGAGGGTGAGCTGTACCTGCCCACCGCCCACAGTGTGCTGGAGACCCTGCGTCACGGGCGTGAGAGCCTGCATGGCGATCACAGTGAACTGCGCGGTGTACTGCAGGTGTCGGCGCCTTCGGATGTCGGACGCAACCTGGTGCTGCCCTGGCTCACCGAGTTTCGCCGCGAACACTCGGGCCTGAGCCTGCGCTTCTTTCTCTCCGACGAACTCGCCGACCTGTACCGCGACCCGGTGGATGTCGGCATCCGCTATGGCATCGACGACGCTGCCAACTACATCTCGCTGCCACTGGCGCCGTGGAACCGCAGGGTACTGGTCGCCGCCCCCGCCTACCTCGCCCGCCGCGGCCGCCCGCACACCCCGCAAGACCTGCAACAGCACGATTGCCTGCTGTACCTGCAGCAGTCGCGGGTCTTCGACCGCTGGCAACTGGGTGAGCAGACGGTGCAGGTCAGCGGGCCGCTGTTCTGCGATGACGCCGATGTGGTACGGCGCTGGGCACTGGCCGGCGAAGGCATCGCCTTCAAGTCATGGCTGGACGTGCACGCCAATGTCGCGGCCGGCGAACTCGAGGTGCTGATGCCGGACTTCCCCGGCGACCTGCGCCCCCTGATCCTGGTGTGCCCGCACCGCAAGCAGCTGTCGCCGGCGGTAGCGCGCTTGCATCAGTGGTTGCAGGGCAAGTTTGCGCAGTTGCAGCCCGACCCTGGTTAGTGCGCCTTGCAGGAAGACTCGGCCTGCTCCTTGGCATCCTTGCCAAGCGTCAGCACGCTGCCATAGATGGCGCACAACCAGCCACCCCGCTCATGCACCTGCTGTCGAGCGGTATCCACGACCGCGAACATCTTGCCCACCGTCACGGTGGGAATGACGTAGGCGGGAATCAGCAGCGCCAGCGTCAACGCCCAACGCACTTTCGGATTGGCGTTGGCGCCATGCTCACGCATGACGAAATAACACTGGGCATCATCAATGACGCGGCCCTGGGCAAGCACCTCCAGAACATGCTCGTCCTGGCTCGTGAAGGGCGTTTCACCAGCTGCCCCACTCGGCGATTGCCTGGCGCGCAAGCCCTCCAATATCTCGCCAGCCTCGCCACGTAGCACCCTGGCACTGCCTTCACGCTTGATCAGGTCTTCAAAGGTCGGATAACGATACGCACCCGGCGCGCACAGGTGATACAGCACGGAAAACACCAGCAGGCTCAGACCGCTCAGCCAATACATGAACAAGCTGAATGGCAATTGCTCGACATGTCCCGCCTGCTTGAACCCCTCGACCGCCAGAGGCACGACGCTCAGGGCCACAGTCACCAGAAGCATGAGCTTGCTGGAGGCGATCAGCGACATGACTTTCCAGTCATGGGCAAACCCCACCTTCGGCGCTCGAAAAGATAGGGCACCGCTCGCCAGGGTGCACACGCCGACGAACACCAGGTAGATGATCAACAGCCAGCCGCCCGTGGCGCCCATGCTCTGAACCAGGGGAATCACTGTGAAGATCGCTACCACCTGGGCAATCACCGCAGCGACGACCATGACCAGCAGCACCTGCAACCAATTTGTAGATGTGTCTTTCATCAGAGCAACAGCTTCCTGCAAAAACACCCAGTATACCGGCCCAATGCCACTATCCGAACTATCCCGTGCACATCCGTTCTAAAATCCGCAGCGCTTTTAAGCTAAGGTGAAAACTCCCTTTCGCAGGCCTCGCCCATGTCCAACTGGATCGACCTCAAGCAAGACGCCGACACCGGCATCGAGTCGGTCCGCGCGCATTTCGTCGGCCACGCCTACGACCCGCACTGGCACGACAGCTTCCTGGTCGGGGTCACCGAACAGGGTGTACAGCAGTTCAATTGCCGCCGGGTTCGGCACCAGAGCACGCCGGGCCAGGTGTTCCTGCTGGAGCCGGGCGACCTTCACGATGGCAACGCCCCCACCCACGAAGGTTTCACCTATTCCACGCTGTACCTGGACTCGAAGTGGCTGGAAAACGAGCTGCATGCACTGTTCGAACAGGCCCCGGCAGGCTGCCTGCCCGCCTTCGCTGACACCCTGTGTGCCGACCCGCGACTGGCGGGCGCCACCTTGCGCGCCTTCCAGGCCATGCACGGCGGCGAACTGCGGATCGTGCGCCAGACCGCCATGGACGACCTGCTCGCCTGCCTGACCCGGCACCTGCACTGGCGCAAGCGCCTCGACCCCGATCCACGCCTGCCGCTGTGCGCCCAGCGAGCGCGCGACTACCTGCACGCCCATATCGACCAGGACATCGGCCTGAACGAGGTGGCACAGGTCTGCGGTGTCGATCGCTTTCGCCTCACCCGCGCCTTCAAGGCCGCCTTCGGCCTGGCGCCGCACGCCTACCTGATTCAGTTGCGCCTGGCCCGCGCCCGGCGCCTGCTGGCTCGTGGCGACACCCCCAGCGAAGTGGCCATGGCCTTGGGCTTTGCCGACCAGAGCCACCTGGGGCGCTGGTTCCGTCGTGCCTACCGGCTGACACCGGCCGACTATCGCCGACGCTGCTCAAAGCTTCCAGACTGAACCGCCCCCACGCCTGACCATGGTGTTCCGAACCACAGGAGCCTCACCATGTCGTCATCGCTGTTGCCCTTCATCCTTTTTGCCTTGGCCGCCAGCATCAGCCCCGGGCCGACCAACCTGCTGATTCTCGCCCACGGCGCGCACAACGGCCTGCGTGCCAGCCTGGCGCCGATCTTCGCGGCCTGCGCGGCGGCCGCGGCGATCGTCTGGGTGGTAGGCCTGGGGCTGGGAGAGGTGCTGCTGCGCCACCCGCTAGCGCAGCAGGTGATGAGCTGGGTGGGCGTGCTGTGGTTGAGTCGCCTGGCCTGGCAGTTGTTCCGCGCCGCTGGCGAGCCCTTGCATGCCATGGCGCGGCAGCGCTTCGGGGTCGGCAGCGCGGCATCGCTGCAACTGGTCAATCCCAAGGTCTGGCTGATGGCGGTGGCGGTGATCGGGGTGTTTGCCACGCCAGGATTGCCGGTGTGGCACCTGGCGCTGGTATTTCTGATCATCGCCCTGCCCTGCATGGGCGCCTGGGCGCTGCTCGGGATCGGCAGTGCCCGCTGGTTGCGTTCGCCCCGGCACCTGCAGCGCTTCAATCAGTTGCTGGCACTGTTGCTGGTGGTGTCGGCGTGGTCGGCTTTACTGGCGTGAAGCTCAAGGCGCGGGGGGCGCGGCAAGGGCATCGCGAAAGCGCTGGCTGCTGGCCAAGGCCAGGCCCAACCCCACCACCGCCACCACACCGCCGACCAGGCCGATATTGGCCACACCGATCTGGCTGCTGACGATACTGCCCAGCAATGCCCCGCCACCGATACCGATGTTGTAGATCCCCGAGAACAGTGCCATGGCCACATCGGTAGCGTCGGACGCCAACTTGAGCGTCTTCGACTGCAACGACAGGCTGAAGCTCAGGATCGCCACGCCCCAGAACATGCTCAGCACGGCGAACGCGGCGAAGTTCCCCGACAGCGGCAACAGCAGCAACAGGCACGCGGCCAGACAACCGATCGAGCCGACCAGGAAACCGTGCGGGAAGCGGTCGCTGTAACGGCTGAACAGCACCGAGCCGAGCACACCCGCCCCACCGAACAGCAACAGGATCAGGGTCGTGTGCTCACCGCTGATCTGCGCCACATGCAGGGCGAACGGTTCGATGTAGCTGTAGGCGGTGAACTGTGCGGTGATCACCAGCGTGACCAGAAGATAGGTGATGACCAGGGCAGGCCTGCGGAACAGGATCGGCAGGCTGCGCAGCGAACCGGAGTTCTGGCTCGGCAGCAAGGGCAGCGACTTCATCAGGCACAGCATGGTCGCCAGCGCCACGCCCGCAATGCTGAGGAAGGTGATGCGCCAACCCAGCGCCTCGCCCACCACACGCCCGAGCGGGATGCCCAGGACCATCGCCAGGGTAGTGCCGGTGGCCAGCAACCCGAGCGCCTTGGCCTGCTTGCCAGCCGGCGCCACGCGCACCGCCAGCGACGCGGTGATCGCCCAGAACACCGCGTGCGACAAGGCGATGCCGATGCGGCTGACCAGCAGCATGGCGAAACTCTGCGCCATCCACGACAGCAAGTGGCTGACGATGAATACCAGGAACACGAACAGCAACAGGCGCCGCCGCTCGATGTTTCGGGTCATCAGCATCATCGGCAGCGAAGCCAGTGCCACCACCCAGGCGTAGATGGTCAGCATCAGGCCCACCTGCGCGGTGGTCATGTCGAAGCTGCGACCGATGTCGCTGAGCAGTGCCACCGGCACGAACTCGGTGGTGTTGAAGATGAACGCCGCCAGCGCCAGCGCGATCACGCTCAGCCAACTGCCGCCGCCTGCCGGTGCAGGTAGGGAATCAGGTAGGGGTCCATTCATCGAGGCCAATGCAATCTCCGCAGGCAAAGCGATAGGACGCGCCCCACGTGCCCAGGTTCGGGTCGCGGATGCACGTTTGTTATTGGTAGGAATACTCGGCATGGTACGCGTCAAGGCCAGGCCTCACAACCGCGCGCGCACGGAGTACCATGACGCACTGTAGCAACATGCGGAACAAGGAGTCCGATCCGCTCATGGACACGCAACACCCTCAGCAGCAGTGGCAACAGGCGGTCACCGCCTACGCCGAGGCCGTCAACCGCCATGTTGCGCAAGGTTGCGCACCAGGACACGACACAGCACAAGCGCCCTGCCCACCGGCCATCGATCACCTGCTCGACGCCTGGCAGCTCGCCCTGCACGCAATCAACCGACCTGGCATCGACGAGCACCAGCGTCAGTTGTTTCGCGAAGCCTGGCCGCCCGCCCATGATCCCTTGCTGCCACTGCTCCCGAGCCATGGCCAGGGTATCGCCCAGGTGCTGCTGCTCGATGACGGCCGCTTGCTTGCACGTATCGGCATGCCCCATGACAACGGCCAGGTGGTGCAGATCGACCGCAACGGGGTGACCCCGATGATCAGTGTCGAGCACTTCGGCCGCTGCCCGCGACGACGCTACTTCGCCCTGGCCAATGCGGAGGGCGTAAGGGTCACCGACGGCTGGGGCGGCCCACAGGTCGCTCGGTTGTCCTGGCCCCATGGCCTGGAAGGCCTGCCGCCTGGCTACCCGTTCGATCCCTTCGACCTGCCACCCACCCCAACCCGCCTGCTCCCCCTGCCGGATGGCCGACGGGTACTGCTGGTCAGCCGCGAGGGCATCTTCCTGCTCACACCTCGAGGTGCCACCCGCCTGCTGCGCCGCGAAGCAGACATCCTCGCGCAACTGGCCGACGGCACCGACCCTGACGACATCGCGCTGACCCTGACCCAAGCCCATGCCGCACTGTCGCCGGACGGCAGACGGATCGTGCTGGGCGAGCAGCGCGGCAACCACCAGGTACTCGACGAGCACCTGGAGCCGCTGGCCGAGATCGTCCCGGCGGGGGAACATCCGCACTTCGCCCTGTTCAACCACCGCGGCGACCAGTTGCTGCTCAATGCCTGCCAGGGCGACGGCGGCGCCAGCCTTGGCGTAACGCTCGCCAATCTGGCAACCGATCCGCAGATCTCGATGCTGCAGGACGGCGTGCAGATCCATGCCGGCGTCGCACGTCAAGGCGAGTACATCGTCGGCGATGCCCAAGGTTACCTGCGTGGCTTCGGCGAAGACGGTCGCGCGCACTGGCAGCATTATCTGGGGTCGGCCATCAGCGCCATGGACATCAGCGCCGACGGCCGCACCCTGGTCGCCGCCAGCCATGCCGGATTCATCTCGCTGATCGCCTTGGACAGCAAGCGGCCTGCCTGGCAGATCGGCACTGGCGAACACGCCGAGGTGCGGCGCTGGTTGTTCTGGAAAGGGTGGAGGAAGGCGATGGTCTGGTAGCGCCTGTACTGGCCGCAATCGCGGGCCCCCCCGCGATTGCGTTCAACGCCCGGATCAGGCCTGCAAGGTCGCCATGTCGATCACGAAGCGGTACTTCACATCACCCTTGATCATCCGCTCGAACGCCTCGTTGATGTGGCGGATATCCAGCATCTCGATATCGCAGCTGATGCCGTGCTCGGCGCAGAAGTCCAGCACTTCCTGGGTTTCGGCGATGCCGCCAATCAAGGAGCCGGCCAGCACCCGCCGCTTGAGCACCAGGTTGGCCGCATGCACGGGCGGATCAACCGGCTCGATCAGGCCGACCAGGATGTGCACGCCGTCGAACTTCAGGGTTTCGAGGTAGGGATTCAGGTCGTGTTGCACCGGGATGGTGTCGAGCAGGAAGTCGAAGCGACCCGCCGCCTCGCGCATCTGCGCCTCGTCGGTGGAGACGATGACATGATCGGCGCCCTGGCGACGGGCTTCCTCGGCCTTGGCCGGGGAGCGGGTGAACAGCGTCACCTCGGCGCCCAGGGCCTTGGCGAACTTGATGCCCATGTGGCCCAGGCCGCCCATGCCCAGCACGCCGACCTTGTGCCCAGGCCCCACGCCGTGGTGCTTGAGCGGTGAGTAAGTGGTGATGCCCGCGCAGAGGATCGGCGCTGCACTGGGCAGGTCCATCCCTTGGGGAATACGCAGGACGAAGTGCTCGCTGACCACGATGCTGCTGGAATAGCCACCCAGGGTATTGCTGCCGTCGATACGGTCGGGACTGGCGTAGGTCTGGGTCGGCCCTTCCAGGCAATACTGCTCCAGGTCCTGCCGGCAAGCCTCGCAATGGCGGCAGGAATCGACCATGCAGCCGACGCCGACCAGGTCACCGACCTGGTACTTGCTGGCCTTTTCACCTACGGCGGTGACACGACCGACGATCTCGTGGCCGGGCATCAGTGGATAGACGGCAATGCCCCACTCATTGCGGGCCTGGTGAATATCGGAGTGACACACGCCGCAGTAGAGGATGTCGATGGCGACATCATCCGGGCGCAGGCCACGGCGCTGGAAGGTCATGGGTGCCAGGGGCGCGGTGGAAGACTGGGCGGCATAACCGATGGCGGTGTACATGCTCTGGACCTCGCAATATTGAAACGATTCAGGCCACGCATTCTGCGCATCGAAACGGGCCCGGCCCACAGCCGATCCTCCGGCATTCGTGCCTGATTCTCCGGAATTGGCCGCAGCGATCTGGCGCTGGACTGTCAATCTGCGAAGATGCCAGTGTCTGATTCTCTGTCCCTGGTTTGCCATGCACCTGACCCAACACGTCGACGCCAATGCCCCCCTCTGCTCGCTGATCCGCGCCCTCGCCTCGCGCCCCGGATTCGTCGACACCTACCTGCCCCAGGTCCAGGTGTTGTCGTGGGACCACTATGTGGCGAGCAGCCCACAGATCTACGAACCGAGCCTGATCATCATCGCCCAGGGCAGCAAGCTCGCGCGCCTGGGGCCGCGCACGCTGGAATACGGTGCCGGGCACTACCTGATCCAGGCGCTTTCAGTGCCCTTCATGTGCGAAACCTTCGCCACGCCCCAGGCGCCCATGCTCGGCGTGGCCGTGAGCATCGACCGTACCGTGCTGAGCGAACTGGTGCAGAACATGGCCCTGCCGCCGGACCCGGCGGTACAGGCGCAGACGCCGCAGTCGATGAGCTCGGCGGCGCTGGGTGCTCCAATGCGCGCCAGCGTCGAGCGTCTGCTCGAATGCCTGCAGGACCCGCTGGATGCGAAAATGCTGGGGGCCGCACGGGTGCGGGAGGTGTTGTATACGGCCTTGCGCGGCCCTCAAGCCGGTGTGTTGCGGGCGCTGGTCGAACAGCAGGGGCACTTTGCCCGGATCGGCGTCGCGCTCGCCTACCTGCGCGATCATTTCGCCGAGCCGTTGAGTGTCGAAGCGCTGGCCAGCCGTGCCAACATGAGCGTTTCGACCTTCCACGAACACTTCAAGCGCTGCACCGAACTGGCGCCGATGCAGTACCTCAAACGCCTGCGCCTGCTCAAGGCGCAGCAGATGCTGATCGGCGAGAGCCTGGGCGTGGCCCAGGTGGCGCACCGGGTAGGCTACCAGAGCACCTCGCAGTTCAGCCGCGAATACAAGCGCGAATTCGCCCGCAGCCCGGGAGACGAACTGCCCTACCGCAGCCTGCCGGTATGACCCAGCCCTCAGCCCTGGCGCCGGACCATCGCCACGATACCGGCGCTCAGTTCCGCCTTGGCCTGCCCTGGCTCGACTTCCCCCGACGCCGCCGCCTGTGACAATGCCTCGGCGGCGCCGACCAGCAGACGCAAGCCGGCCAATCCGATATCCCCGCCCGGCGCAAACGGCGCCAGCGCCTGGCGGCACCTGTCCAGGAACGGATCCTCGTACCCACGCTTGAGCGCCTCGAGCTCCGGCGAGCCGGCCAACGCCGCACTGACGCCCGGTATCTCACGCCCCTGGGTCATCACACAGTCGACATAGGCTGCGGCGATTACCGCCGCACGCGCCTCAAGGTCCACAGGACAGTCCGCCAGCACGACCTCGAGCATGGCGGTCTGGCGCGCGTCGTATTCCTCGTAAAGCGCCACCAGCAAGCCGTTGCGGGTTTCGAAGTGGTCGTACACCACCGGCTTGGTCACCCCTGCCAGCTCGCTCAGGCGCCCCAGGCTCAGCGCATCGGTGCCCTCCTCGCGAACCATCTGCCAGGCCACCGCTATCAATTGCCGCCGACGATCCTCACGGGACAGGCGTTTACGTACAGGGCGCGTCTCATCGCTTGACATAGCTTACCTACCAAAAGTAACTTACCAACCGTAACTTACGCCGAGTATATAGCGCCCGGCCTCTTCCCGCATCCCATAAAGGAACGCATCCATGCACGCCCTGATCGTCCTCGCCCACCCCGACGCCCAATCACTCACCCACGCATTGTCCAGGCAGATCGCCGACGGCCTGGCCCAGGCAGGCCATACCAGCGAAATCGCCGACCTGGCCGCAGAGGGCTTCGACCCGCGCTTCGAATTGCCCGACCTCAATGTCCATCGTCACCTGGCCAAGCCGCCGGCGGACGTACTTGCCGAGCAGGTACGCATCGAACGCGCCGATACCCTGGTGCTGGTCTACCCGGTGTACTGGTGGTCGTTCCCCGCACTGCTCAAGGGCTGGATCGACCGTGTGTTCAGCAATGGCTGGGCCTTCAGCTACGAAGACGGCAAGACCACCAAGCTGCTCAACCACCTGAAGGTCCACCTGGTGGCGGTCGGCGGCACCGACGCTGCCCTGTTCGACCGCCATGGCTACGGCGCTGCAATGCGCGTACAGATCGAGCACGGCATCTTCGACTGGTGCGGCGCCCAGGTATCGAGCTCGATCCTTCTGGACGAGAGCGAAGGCCCGGATACCGCCAGGCACTTACCCACCGCCTACACCCTCGGACAACGTCTGTTCGCCCCTCAGGCTTCGTCCAGCGGCCACTCGGCCAGCGGACAGTAACGGCCCTTGCGCGATTCATAGAGACCGAACCGGCGGGCATTGAGGAAGAACTCCGGAGCCTGCGCCGCCTCTGGTGGCTGCCCCTGGAAATCCCGTGACAGCGTCAGGTGCGGACGGTATTCACGGGCCTGCTCGGCGATGCCCAGTGGCAGTAGGCGCTGCTCCAGGCCGTAGACCAGTTGGCGCAGGTTGGCAGGGGTATCGCCAGGTTCGAGCACCAGCGCGCCGGCACGTCGCCACACCTGCAGACGGTCGAGCAACAGGCGTATCGGCGCCCCTGGGCGCGTCATGCCGTCTACCGCCGCGCACAGTGCCGGTACCTGGGCGGCATCCACATCGCCCAGAAACAGCAACGTCACATGAAAATTCTCGGCCGGTACCGGCTTGCCGGCCCGCAACCCCAATTCACGACGCCACTGGGCAACGGCCCGGCGCTGGGTTTCGGGCAAAGCCAGGGCGAAAAACAGGCGCTTGAAGGGCGCGCCGCTTGGGCGTACATCCTGAACCATCGGAAACTCCTCGAGGGCTGAAGGGCAAGCCGATTCAAACGTTGCCGCGGTTGAATCGTTTGCGCAGATACCGGGGTATTCCACCTTCGTCCATCAGCAATGACTTAACAATAAGTACAAACTGGCGACACGATTGTTTATGCTGGCGGGCTACAGCCATGGCGCATAGCCATTTTTATTCGACAAGTAACCGTCCATGAAAATTGCACTCGTACTGATCTTCGTCCTCTCGATCGCCTATGTTCACCTGCGCGGTCGCGTTCGCCACAAGCTGACTCGCCAGCTGGGCGACCACTCGAGCTTCCTCGCCCCGGTCAACAGTTTCCTGTACCTGTTCTCCAAGCACCCGGCCAAGCCCTACTTGCCTGTCGAGTCGTTCCCTGAGCTGCAGCCGCTCAAGGACCACTGGCAGGAAATTCGCGAAGAAGCCCAGCAATTGCTGCACGCCGGCGAGATCAAGAAATCCGACAACTACGATGACGTTGGCTTCAACTCGTTCTTCAAGACCGGCTGGAAGCGCTTCTACCTGAAATGGTACGGCGAGAGCCACCCTTCGGCGATGACCCTGTGCCCACGCACGACCGAACTGCTGCAAGGCATCGGCACGGTCAAGGCGGCGATGTTCGCCACCCTGCCGCCGGGAGCCAAGCTGGTTCGTCACCGTGACCCCTATGCCGGCTCCTACCGTTACCACCTGGGCCTGGACACACCGAACGACGATGGTTGCTACATCGATGTGGACGGCGAGAAGTATTCCTGGCGCGACGGCGAGGCGGTGATCTTCGACGAGACGTACATCCACTACGCGGCCAATACCACCGAGCACAACCGTATCATCCTGTTCTGCGACGTCGAGCGCCCGTTGAAGTACCGCTGGGCAAGCGCCTTCAACCGTTGGTTCAGCCGCAACGTCATGGCCGCGGCAGCTGCGCCCAACGATGCCAACGACAAGACTGGCGGCATCAATCGCCTGTTCACGCGCATCTACAAGATCCGCGAACGTGGCAAGGCCATGAAGAAGCGCAACCGCACCCGCTACTACCTCGAGAAATGGGCCGTGGTGGCGGCACTGGTGCTGCTGTTCATCTACATCTGACACGTCCTGCGGCCTCCTTGCCCCTCGGTGACGAGGCCTGCCCTTCCCCCCATCTTCGACTAGCCTGAAAGCTCCTGCTGCCAACCTGACAAGGTGAAGACGATGAGCATGATGGACTGGGACGCCTACCGTAAGCAGTTGATGGCCGGCATCGGCGATCTCAAGCAGCTTTCCCCCGACACCGTGGCCGGCTACGCCACCGCCAGCGCTGCCGGCGCCAAGACCAACCACCTCGACGCCAAGACCCGCGAGCTGATTTCCCTAGCCGTGGCGGTGACCACTCGCTGCGACGGCTGCATCGCCGTGCATTCGCAGCAGGCGGTCAAGCACGGTGCGACCCGCGAGGAAATCGCCGAAGCCCTCGGCGTGGCCGTGGCCATGAACGCGGGCGCTGCCCTGGTGTATTCGGCACGGGCGCTGGATGCGGTCGGCAAGGCCGGCAGTTGACGCTCTCGGGCGCCACAGCCCTTGCATGACGGCGCCCATCCACCCAGACTTGCCGGCCCAGCCCGAGCAGGAACCGACATGATCCACATTCGCCCCATGACCCCGGAAGACTTCGAGCGTTTCTGGCCGACCTTCCAGGCCATCGTCCAGGCGCGCGAAACCTACGCATACGACCCGCAGATGTCGCAGGAGCAGGCGCGCACGCTGTGGCTGGAGTTTCCGTTGCACACCCTGGTGGCCGAAGAGGATGGCGAGCTGCTTGGTTCCTACTACCTCAAGGCCAATGCCGCAGGCCCGGGTGCGCACGTGGGCAATTGCGGATACATGGTCACACCCCGTTCACGCGGACGTGGCGTGGCACGGCTGATGTGCGAGCACTCGCAGAAGCTGGCGCGCCAGGAGGGTTTTCTGGCCTTGCAGTTCAATTCGGTCGTGGCGAGCAACGAGGTCGCCGTGGGGCTGTGGCACAAGCTCGGTTTCGAGACCGTCGGGCGCCTGCCCAAGGCATTTCGTCATGCAGCACTGGGGCTGGTGGATTGCCTGGTGATGTACAAGTGGCTGGCCGATGAGCCAGTGACCGAGAAACCGGCGCTGCTGATCGGACGCAAGAACATCGAGGCGCGGGTATCGCGGCGCCGGGGCCGCTAGGCGCCCTTGAGCCTGCTGGGGAATCCTCGTGCCGCGATTGCGGCACGAGGCTGCCCTTACAAACGGCGTACAACCATCGAAGGCATCAGAACGCCAGGCCGACCTTCACGCCAAACTCGTCACGCTTGAGCTTGTTGTTGTCGGCAACCGGCGAGTCCTCGTCGATCTTGTACTCGGTACGGGTGTAGTACACGCCCGCCTGGATCGGCATGCTGCCTTGCTGGTTCATCAGCAGGGTGACTTCGGCATACGGGTTGGTGCGGTCCTTCATGTCGACACTGTCGCTGCCGAAGTCGTCGACCTTCAAGCGCGCACGGCCATCGATGGTGTGACGAGCACCGACTTCGACACGCAGGGTCGAGGCATCGAACTGGTGGTTGTAACCCAGCGCGGCCTTGGCGAACGGCGACTTGTAGGTCAACTTGGTGTCCAGGTCGTTGATCTCGGGCTCGAAACGGGTCCAGCTGTAACCGCCACCGACGATCACGTCGACGAAGTTGCGCGCATCCAGCGCGGCACGCCAGCCAAGGTCGAGGTCGGCCTGCGCCTCCTTGAGCTTGTTGTCGTTCTTCTTGCCGTACTTGGCTTCGGCACCGATCTGGTAGATGAAGCCGGACTCGGCCGTCATCTTGTTGCCGAAGTTGGCGAACACACCGCCTTGGCCCAGGTGCTCCTTGTCGGAGTCGCTGCCGCCTTCGAACTTGAACTTGTCGTAGGAACCGAGCAGGCCGAAGGTGAACAGGGGCTCGGTGCTGGGGGCTGCCATCGCTGCCAGCGGCGCGCCGAGGAGGGCCAGGGCGCAAGTGTGACGCAGCAGTTTTCCAGTAAACATTCGCAAAAGTCTCCATGACGTTGAATAAAAAGGGCGAACGAGCGGTTCGAGACAACGTCAGTCGGAAAAGTTCGAAAAAAATCTAATAAAAACGCGCAACCCCGCAGCCCATCACGTTTTTTCGCCTATCCAAACGATTGACTCCCCCTGCGTTCGATGGTCAGATGCCGCCAGTTTCAGGTGTCCTGCGCCGCCGTGCGCAGGGTGAAACGGGAAGCCGGTGCGTCTTTGCAGACAAGTCCGGCGCTGCCCCCGCAACGGTAAGCGAGCGAATCCTTCGACACACCACTGTGCTCAGGCATGGGAAGGTGAAGGCTTCACGACCCTCGCAAGCCCGGAGACCGGCCTGACGCTTCTGTTGGCAAACCCGCGGTGGGCGGGCGCAGGCCGGTGTTCGCGTGCGCGCTTGCGTGCGTGTCTGCTCGTCTTTGCGTTGTTTCCACCGGGATCCATTCATTCCTGAACCCGTGGAACGACATGTCCCGACACTTCAAGCTTCACACTCTGGCCGCCTGCATGGCCGTGTCCCTGCCGGCCCTGGCCGAGCAGCTGCAAGGCAAGGTCCTCGACCTGCCCTCGACGGCGATCACCGAGACTCGCGATGAACAGACCGTCGATCTGGCAACCCCTACCCAAGCCGGTTCGCGCCTGAACCTCAGCGCCCTGGAAACCCCGGCCAGCACCACCAGCATCACCGCCGAGCAGATCCAACAGCGCGCCAACCTCACGGTGCAGGATGCAGTGACCCGATCGCCCGGCATCACCTCCGTCGGCACCCCGGGCAACGGCAACACCGCCCTCTCCGCCCGTGGTTTCACCGGACACGCCTCGGTGATGACCCTGTTCGACGGCTCGCGCCTGTACACCGGCGCCGGCACCCAGACCTTTCCGGTCGACCCGTGGATGGTCGAGCGCATTGATGTGATCCGCGGCCCCGCCTCGGTGCTTTATGGCGAAGGCGCCACGGGTGCTGTGATCAACGTGATCCCGAAAAAACCCTTCGCCGGCGAGATCCGCAACCACCTGCGCCTGGGCTATGGCTCATGGGATCGCCAGCAACTGGGGCTGGACAGCGGCGGCAGCCTGAGCGAGCGCCTCAGCTACCGCGTGACCGTGAACAAGCAGGAAGGCAATGGCTGGGTCGACCGCACCGATTCGCGCAGCCTGGCCTTGAGTGCAGCCTTGCGCTTCGATGCCACCGACGACCTGAGCTTCACCCTCGCCCATGAGCGTGGCGACGCACAGCCCTCGAACTACTTTGGCACGCCGCTGATCGACGGCCACCTGCGCGACAGCCTGCGCAAGAAGAACTACAACATCCAGAACGACGTGCAGCGCTACCACGACGAATGGACCCGCTTCAACACCGACTGGACCCTCAGCGACAGCGTCACGGCCAGCAACCAGCTGTACTACATCAAGAGCCGTCGGCACTGGCGCAATGCCGAGGACTACACCTGGGATCCCATCCGCGAGCAGCTGGAGCGGGCAAGCTACCTGGAGATCAAGCACAACCAGGAGCAGATCGGCGACCGCCAGAGCTTCACCTTCGATCATTCGCTGTTCGGGCTGAACAGCAAGACCGTGGTCGGTGCCGAGTACAACAAGATCCGTTTCAATGTCGACAGCAACTCGCCGTACAACGATGTCGGCGGCGATTACGTCGATCCTTGGAGTCCGGCACCGGGCGGGTTCCAGAGCCAGAACGTCACACGTCCGCAAACCCTCTCGACCACCCACACCTTCGCCCTGTTCGCCGAGAACCGTACCCAACTGACCGATCGCCTGTCGCTGGTGACCGGTATCCGCCGCGACCAGAACCACATAGACCGTAACAACCTGACCAACGACACGCGAGTCGACCGCAGCCTGCAAGGCGGCAACTGGCGCGCCGGCCTGGTATTCGCGGTAACCGACAACCTGTCGCTGTACGGCCAGTACTCCACCAGCGAAGACGGGGTGAGCAACCTGATCAGCCTCAGCCCGAGCCAGATCAACTACGACCTGACCGAATCGAAGCAGACCGAGCTGGGGCTCAAGCAGCGCTTCTGGGATGGGCGTGGTGAATGGACCCTGGCGGCGTATCACATCGTCAAGAAGAAGCTGTTGGTCGACGACCCGATCAGCCATGAGAAACAGCAGGCCGGCCAGCAGACCTCCGACGGCCTGGAAGCCGCGCTGGAGCTCGATCTGGGCCACCAATGGCAGGTATCGGCCAACGCCTCGGTGGTCCGCGCCAAGTACGACGACTTCGACGAGATCGTCGGCGGCATCGCCCAGGACCGCGCCGGCAACCGCCCCGCCAACGTTCCGCGCCGCACCGCCAACCTCTGGCTCAACAAGGGCTTCGGCCAGACCGTCGACGCCGGCATCGGCCTGCGCTACGTCGACCAGCGCTATGCCGACACCGCCAACGCCTACAGCGTCCCCGGCTACACCGTGGTCGATGCCAATCTCGGCTGGCACATTCTGCCCGACGTACGCCTGGGCCTGCAGTTGAACAACCTGTTCAACCGCGACTACGTGGTTGCCGCGCACAGTGGCGAGCAATGGCTGTTGGGCGCGCCACGCTCGTACTTCGCAACGGTGGACTACAGCTTCTGATGCCGTAGGCCTCGCCGGCCCTATCGCGGGACGAGCCCGCTCCCACAGGATCAGTGAAGAACCTGTGGGAGCGGGCTCGTCCCGCGATAGGGCCGGCACATTCAGCAAAAAATCTCCCGAGCAACCAGCCACAGTATCGCTACCTTGATCAAAGGAAGAATGTTCAAGGAGAAAGCATGGATCGCCCTCATTCCAGCCTGTTGCGCCGTGGCCGCTTTTCCGAGTCCGGCAGAATCTATCTGCTCACCACCGTCACGCGCTCCCGCCAGCCTTTTTTCCAGTTTCTGCGTCCGGCACGTGCAGTCGTCCAGCAACTGCGTCACGCCGAAGAGGAACAGTCATGTCGCTCCCTGGCCTGGGTTGTGATGCCGGATCATCTCCACTGGCTGATCGAGTTGCGCACTGGGACGCTAGGAGCGTTGATGCGCAGGTTCAAGTCCAGGACCAGTCATGCGCTTTACCAGACAGGTGGGGGTACAGGGCGGATCTGGCAGCCTGGGTACCAGGACAGAGCTATCCGCAGGGAGGAGGATGTTCAAGCCGTGGCGCGGTACATCGTTTCCAACCCGCTGCGTGCGGGGCTGGTTGGGAGTGTGCGGGAGTATTCGCACTGGGATGCTGTTTGGTTGTAAGTGCCGGCCCTATCGCGGGACGAGCCCGCTCCCACAGGATCAGTAAAGAACCTGTGGGAGCG
>NZ_JACVTY010000054.1:0-22804 GCF_016624805.1 Pseudomonas sp. S44 | reverse complement strand
CCTGTTACCGCCGTGAAAGGGCGGTGTCCTAGGCCACTAGACGAAGGGGACACACTACAACTTCACTGCCTGCTGCGTTTGGCTGTGTGCTTTACGCTGCAAGTGGCGCGCATTCTATGGATGCCTCGACAAGCCGTCAACCCCTTTGTGGAAATTTATTTAAATCAACGACTTCCGCCCTTGTACAGTGGCTGCGCATGATGCGCCCGGGGATTGGCGTTGCTTTTCTGACGCCAGCCCGGCAAGCTCGCATCAAAGTGCCAGCACTGTAGATTTTTGCCCTTGAGCCGACACCCATGGGTAGAGCCTGTCCGCCAGGCTGCACTGTTCGCCCCCTGGCGAACTCACTACACTCAATGATGCAAAACTTCTTCATGAGGCGTTAACGGTGACACCACTTCTGATCACCCTGCTCATCGTGGCGGGTATCGCGTTGCTGATCGTGATCGGCTACCTCAACAATGTCGTGGAAAACGCCAAGCTCGAGCGCGCGCGCCTTAAAGTCGAGCTGACCGAACGCCTGCGCCGCTGCGGCGAGATCACCGAAACCTTCCCCGGCCAACTGATGACTCCGGCGCTCAAGCTGCTGCTGACCCGCCTGGAGCTGAACCTCAATCAGCGCCTGCTGGCGCTGGACAAGCACAACGGCGATTTCAAGGCGCGCATCGTCGAACTCGAAGGGTTGATTGCCAAGGGCGACAAGTTGCCGGTCAACAACCCGCCGAGCCCGATTCAGACCGAGGTCAAGGCCAAGGACGTGCGCTTCCTGCTCGAGTCGCTGCACAACCAGATCGTGCGCGCTACCCAGGAAAACTTCCTGCAGTCCAACGAAGGCAAGTACTGGGTCAGGGAAATTCGTCACATCCTGGTATTACTGCACATCGAATTCTTCAATAACCTGGGCCAGCAGGCGTTGCAGCAGAATCAACCTGGCCATGCGCGCCTGGCGTTCGAACGCGGCGTGCAGTACCTGCGCAAACAACCGGAACCGAAACAATATGAAGAGCAGCTGACCTACCTGGAAAAACTGCTCGCTCGCGCCAACGCGCAAGTACTGGACCAGATGGAGCCGGCCGAAAATGACCAGAATGCGCTGACCCAGGGTCTGAAAACCGATGAAGACGAGACGTGGAAAAAGCGGGTGATCTACGACTGATCCACAACCATTGAAAACAAGAAGGGCCGCAAAAGCGGCCCTTCTTGTTTTTCAGCAGTCGCTCAACGCCAGGAAGATCGACGCCAGGCGTTCCAGCCCTCGCTGATCGGCCTCACTGAAACGCGCAAGGCTCGGGCTGTCCAGGTCGAGCACGCCAATCAGCCTGCCCTCCTTTACCAACGGAATCACCAGCTCGCTGTTGGATGCGCTGTCACAGGCGATGTGCCCAGGGAAGGCATGCACATCCTCCACTCGCTGGGTCTGCAGGGTGGCTGCTGCCGCGCCACACACACCCTTGCCGAATGCGATGCGCACGCACGCCACCTGCCCCTGGAACGGCCCTAGCACCAGTTCTTCGTTGCGGTTGAGGTAGAAACCCGCCCAATTCAGGTCTTCCACCTGGTGGTAGAGAAATGCCGAGAACTGCGCGGCGTTGGCGATGAAATCACGCTCGTCGGCGAACAGCGCCTGCACTTGCGCAGCCAGCAGGTCGTAGCCATCGAGGCCTTTGCCACTGGCGTTGAGGTCGATCATTGGTTCTGCTCCAGCAATTGCAGTCCAACCCAGTAGCGGGCGAACTGGTAGGCACAACGGCCATTACGGTTGCCGCGGCCGGTGGCCCAGCGCGCAGCGAGGATGTCGAGTTCTTCTGTGCGCTGCCAGGCCAACCCGGCCGGGCGCGCCAGTTGGCCGATCCAGTGCTCGACCACGTTGAGGAAATGCTCCTGGGTGAACGGATAGAACGACAACCACAAGCCAAAACGGTCAGACAAGGCGATCTTGTCTTCCACCGCCTCGTTGGGGTGCAGCTCGCCGTCGATCATCTTCCAGTTTTCATTGTCGCTCTGCTTCTCGGGCACCAAGTGACGGCGGTTCGAGGTGGCATAGAGCAGGACGTTGTCCGGCGCCTGTTCGAGCGAACCATCGAGCACACTCTTGAGCACCCGGTAATCGCCCTCTCCCGCTTCGAACGAAAGGTCGTCGCAGAACAGGATGAAGCGTTGCTCGAGCTTTTGCAGTTGCTCGACCACCCGCGGCAAGTCGGCCAGGTGATCGCGCTCGATCTCGATCAGGCGCAGGCCCTGCCCGGCATGTTCGGCCAGCAGCGCACGTACCAGCGACGACTTGCCGGTGCCCCGCGAGCCCCACAGCAGGGCGTGGTTGGCGGGCATGCCATTGATGAACTGATGGGTGTTGCGGCCCAGTTGCTCACGCTGCTGATCGACCCCGATCAGGTCCGAGAGCCGGATGTCGAGGCTGACTTCCAACGGCATGAGGTAGCCGCTGCGGCCATCACGCTGCCAGCGCGCAGCGAGGGTCGACGACCAGTCGATCTGCGGGCGGGGCGCCGGCAGCAGTGGTTCGAGGCGCGTCAGTATGGATTCAGCGTGTTCCAGGAATGCAATGAGGCGGGTGTCCATGAAGGTTTCCTTAATCAAGACCGGTTCAGGAGCCGAGGCGCAGCCAGTGCGGGGCGACACTGCCCCTACAGAGCCAACACGGGTTGTGGGAGCGAGCTCGTCTCGCGATGGCCGCGCACCGGCCCATTGATTGGATCGCTCGAAACAACAGACAGACCCGCCAGCAGCCGGGGCTGATCGGCTATGCTTGCGCAGCGCAAGGGGCGTTGAACCGGCTCGGGAACCATGGATATCAAGTTCACCAATCGCCTGTCATACAAGCAAGCCCGGTTGACAGTCCTGGTCGGCTTCATCCTGGGAACATTGCTCAGTCTCATCCAGATCGGCATCGATTATGCCAGCGAAGACGCGTCCATCAACCGCGAAGTGCAGGCATTGCTGCAAATAAGCCATGACCCGGCCTCGCGCATCGCTTACAACATCGACGCGGAGCTGGCCCAGGAGCTCACCGGCGGGCTGCTGCAATCGCCAGCGATCATCCGCGCACGCCTGATCGACAACGACGATACGGTGCTGGCCGACGTCCATCGCCCGCGCCAGGAAGACAGCTACCGGCCGCTCAGCGACTTCCTGTTCGGCGAGCAGCGCCAGTTCAAGGATCGCCTGTTCCTCGCCCACATGCCCGACGATTACCTCGGCACCCTGTACCTGGATGTCGACACCTATGCCTTCGGCAGCCGCTTTCTCGACCGAGCCGGCATCACCCTGCTCAACGGCTTCGCCCGCAGCCTGGTGCTGACCGGCATTCTCCTGGGGTTGTTCTACATCATGCTGACCAAACCCCTGGTCACCGTCATCGGCGCCCTGAGCGGCAGCGACCCACGCCAGCCCGGCCAGACTCGTCTGGACTACCCCAACGGTCATGAGCACGACGAGATCGGGGTACTGGTGAAGGTCGCCAACCAGCAATTCGTCAGCATGGCCACCGAGATCCAGCAGCGGCGCAACGCCGAAAACCGCCTCACCCAGTACCTCAACGAACTGGAAGACATCGTTTCGGCCCGCACCGAAGAACTCAAGGCCAGCAACAGCCGGCTGAGCCAGTCCAACGAGGAACTGGAGGAAGCCCGCCGCCGCGCCCTGGACATGGCCCAGGCGCGCGCCGCCTTCCTGGCCAACATGAGCCACGAGATCCGCACACCGCTCAACGGCATGCTCGGCATGATCGCCCTGGCCCTGGACAGCGGGCTGAACGCCGAGCAACGCCAGCAGCTGTCGATCGCCCACGACTCAGGCAAGGTGCTGGTCGAGCTGCTCAACGATATCCTCGACCTGTCCAAGTTCGATGCCGGGCAACTGGAGCTCGAACGCATCCCTTTCGACATGGGGGCGATGGTCGAGGACACCGCCAACCTCCTGTCGCAGAACGCCGCGCCCAGTGTGGAACTGACCTGCCTGATCGCTCCGGACTTTCCCAGCACCTTGCTCGGCGACCCCACCCGGGTGCGCCAGATCGTCAGCAACCTGCTGTCCAATGCGCTCAAGTTCACCCGCTTCGGGCGTGTCGACCTTCGTCTTTCGAGCATCGTCGGCGGCGTACGCCTGGAAGTGTGCGACACCGGTATCGGAATCCCGGAGGAAGCCCAGGTGCGCATCTTCCAGCCCTTCACCCAGGCTGGCGCAGGCATCACCCGCCAGTATGGCGGCACCGGCCTGGGCTTGGCCCTGACCCGTAACCTGTGCAAGGCCATGCAGGGGCATCTGCATATCAACTCGCAAACCGGCTTCGGCAGCCGCTTCAGCGCCGATCTTCCGCTGCCCACGCACACCGAAGCAGTCCCGCCTGCGCCGCTGAAGGGTCAGGTGGTGGCACTGAGCAACGCCTCCAGCGGTCTGGCTGAGCTGTTGCATGGCCTGCTGCCAAGCTGGGGGCTGGATTATCAGCGACGCGACGATGCCAGTGGGCTCGACGGCATGGCCATCGACCTGCTCATCACCGACGACACCGAGCACCTGTTCGAACTGCGCCCCGGTATCAACGCACCGATCCTGCTGGTCACGGCCTACGGCAACTTCCTGCCCGCAGAGCAAACCGCGCAATTGGCGCCTTTGCACCAGCAGGCACGCCCGCTGGCGCGCAATGCCCTGTACCAGATGCTGCGCCGTACCCTGCAAGGCGAAAACGCTACACCCGCACCCTCCGAGGTCGGCCGCCTGCTGGAGCGACGCGCGCAGATCCTTCTGGTGGAAGACAACCCCGTGAACCAGTTGGTAGCCAAGGGCATGCTCGCCAAGCTCGGCTGCCAGGTGCAGGTTGCCGCCCATGGTGCCGAAGCGCTGGAGATCCTCGAGCGCGAGGGCTTCGACATGGTGCTGATGGACTGCAACATGCCGGTGATGGATGGCTACGAGGCCAGCCGGCGCATCCGCCAGAGCGGGCGCTGGCCCGACCTGCCGATCGTCGCCCTGACCGCCAACGCCATGCCCGAAGAGCGCGAACGCTGTCGCGCCGCGGGCATGAACGACTACCTGGCCAAGCCGTTCCGGCGCGAAGAATTACTCGCCCTGATCGACCATTGGGTGCCGGTCAGCGGCTGAGCAGGCGCTCGATATCGGCTTCCAGCGCCTGCGGCTTGGTGGTCGGTGCGTAGCGCGTGACCTTGCCACTGGACGGGTCGACCAGGAACTTGGTGAAGTTCCACTTGATCTTCTGCGTCCCCAGCAGGCCGGGCGCACGCTTCTTCAGCTCGGCGAACAGCGGGTGGGCGCCCGGGCCGTTCACCTCGATCTTGCGAAACAGCGGGAAGCTCACGCCAAAGTTGAGTTCACAGAACTGCGAGATTTCCAACGCATCGCCCGGCTCCTGCTTGCCGAACTGGTTACACGGAAAGCCCAGTACGACGAGGCCCTGCGCGGCATGGTCCTGCCACAGCTTCTCAAGCCCCTTGTACTGCGGTGTGAAACCGCACTGGCTGGCGGTGTTGACCACCAGCAGCGCCTTGCCGGCGAAGTCGCCGAGTTTTTTCTGCTCCCCCTTGAGGGTGACGCAGGGAATGTCCAGCAACGCATCGGCCATGTCGATCTCCCTTCACGCTTGCGGTTTGAAATCCAGGCATACCGAGTTGATGCAGTAGCGCAGCCCAGTGGGTGGCGGGCCGTCCGGGAACACGTGGCCCAGGTGCGCATCGCACTGGGCGCAGGTGACTTCGGTGCGGATCATGCCGTGGGAGGTGTCGCGGATCTCGATCATCGCACTGTCCTCGATCGGCGCGTAGAAGCTCGGCCAGCCGCAACCGGAGTCGAACTTGGTCTGCGAATCGAACAACGGCAGGCCACAGCAGATGCAGTTATAGATGCCGGCGCGCTTTTCGCTGTTGTATTTGCCTGTGAACGGTCGTTCGGTCCCCTTCAGGCGGCATACCTGGTATTGAGCGGGGTCGAGCATTTCGCGCCATTCTTCAAGTGTTTTGTCGATCTTTTGCATGGATGGACCTCGGCAGGCTGAATTTCACCCTGCGCCGTCTTTTCCCTGGCGCGGGTGGCACGTATATTAGTTGGCTTGTGTGCAGACGATCAGTCTGGCACCCGCGCCCCGTCCTTTTCAAACCTTTTGACGACCGCGCCCCGCGACTTATCCATTCGGGATCACATCATGCAGTTCAGCAAATCGAACAAGCTCGCCAATGTCTGCTACGACATTCGCGGTCCGGTGCTCAAGCACGCCAAGCGTCTGGAAGAGGAAGGCCAGCGCATCCTCAAGCTGAACATCGGCAACCCGGCGCCCTTTGGTTTCGAAGCGCCGGACGAAATCCTCCAGGACGTGATCCGCAACCTGCCGACCGCCCAGGGCTACAGCGACTCCAAAGGCCTGTTCAGCGCGCGCAAGGCGGTGATGCAATACTGCCAGCAGAAGCAGATCGAAGGCGTCGGTATCGAGGACATCTACCTGGGCAACGGTGTGTCCGAGCTGATCGTGATGTCGATGCAGGCGCTGCTCAACAACAATGACGAGGTGCTGATCCCGGCCCCCGACTACCCACTGTGGACCGCAGCGGTGAGCCTGGCCGGCGGCAAACCCGTGCACTACCTGTGCGACGAGCAGGCCGACTGGTTCCCCGACCTTGACGATATCAAGGCCAAGATCACCCCGAACACCAAGGCCCTGGTGATCATCAACCCGAACAACCCGACCGGCGCGGTGTACTCCAGGGAGCTGCTGCTCGGCATGCTGGAACTGGCCCGCCAGCACAACCTGGTGGTGTTCTCCGACGAGATCTACGACAAGATCCTCTACGACGAAGCCGTGCACATCAGCACCGCCTCGCTCGCCCCGGACGTGCTGTGCCTGACCTTCAACGGCCTGTCGAAGTCCTATCGTGTCGCAGGCTTCCGCTCCGGCTGGCTGATCATCTCCGGGCCCAAGCACCACGCGCAGAGCTATATCGAAGGCATCGACATGCTGGCCAACATGCGCCTGTGTGCCAACGTGCCGGCGCAGCACGCCATCCAGACCGCCCTGGGTGGCTACCAGAGCATCAACGACCTGGTATTGCCGCCGGGCCGCCTGCTCGAACAGCGCAACCGCACCTACGAGTTGCTCAACGCCATCCCCGGCGTCAGCTGTGTCAAGCCAATGGGCGCCTTGTACGCCTTCCCGAAAATCGATCCGAAGGTCTGCCCGATCCACAACGACGAGAAGTTCGTCCTCGACCTGCTGCTGTCGGAGAAACTGCTGATCGTCCAGGGCACCGCATTTAACTGGCCGTGGCCGGACCACTTCCGCGTCGTCACCCTGCCGCGAGTGGATGACCTGGAGCAAGCCATCGGCCGCATCGGCAACTTCCTGCGCACCTACTCGCAGTAAGCGATCAAGGCCTTGTCGTGCCAACCGGCCGTGTTGGCACGACGTCCTCCGCCGCACGGATGAATTCTTACATCCTGCAACGGTCTATCTCCCGGCGACTCGCCGCGGCTCTGTCATACTTCGCGGTACACAGTTTGAAATAGTCGGCCAGTTGAATCGCCTTGGCCGCCACCTTATATACCCCGCAGTAGAGCGACATTTTCATCCGTCAGGAGAACGTAACAACCATGATGCGCATTCTGTTGTTTGTAGCCACCAACCTTGCGGTGGTGCTGGTTGCAAGCATTACCCTCAGCCTGTTCGGTTTCAACGGGTTCATGGCCGCCAACGGCGTCGACCTGGACCTGAGCCGCCTGCTGGTCTTCTGCGCCGTGTTCGGGTTTGCTGGCTCGCTGGTTTCGCTGTTCATCTCCAAGTGGATGGCGAAGATGACCACCGGTACCCAGATCATCACCCAGCCGCGCACCCACCACGAACAGTGGCTGCTGCAGACGGTCGAGGAGCTGTCCCGCGAGGCGGGCATCAAGATGCCGGAAGTGGGCGTGTTCCCCGCCTACGAGGCGAACGCCTTCGCCACAGGCTGGAACCGCAACGACGCACTGGTCGCCGTTTCGCAGGGCCTGCTCGAGCGCTTCTCGCGGGACGAAGTACGTGCGGTACTGGCCCATGAGATCGGCCACGTCGCCAACGGCGACATGGTCACCCTGGCACTGGTCCAGGGCGTGGTGAACACCTTCGTGATGTTCTTCGCACGTATCATCGGCAACTTCGTCGACAAGGTGATCTTCAAGAACGAAGAAGGCCAGGGCATCGCCTATTACGTCGCGACCATCGTCGCCGAGCTGATCCTGGGCATTTTGGCCAGCATCATCGTCATGTGGTTCTCGCGTCGCCGCGAGTACCGCGCCGACGAAGCCGGGGCTCGCCTGGCGGGCACTGGCGCGATGATCGCTGCCCTGCAGCGCCTGCGCTCGGAACAAGGTATGCCGGTGCACATGCCCGATACGATGAAGGCCTTCGGCATCAACGGCGGCCTCAAGCAGGGCCTCGCCGGCCTGCTGATGAGCCACCCGCCACTGGAAGACCGTATCGATGCACTGCGTCGTCGCGGTTGATTCAACGCGATAATTGAAAAGGGCGACTCAGGTCGCCCTTTTCTTTGCTCGTATTCTGGCCAGAAGGCCAATCAACGCTGCAACCGATAGACCCGCTCCACCAGACTGCCGACTCCCGCCTTCTGGAATTTGGGGCTGTCCTCGATAATGTCCGGGGCCTCCAGCTCGGCCACTTGCCATCCAGCAAGTCCGCGCCGGACTTCGTCATCCGGCACCGAGAAAGGCGGCCCATCCAGACGCGACTGATCGTAGTCCAAGGTGACCATCAGCCCCTGGCAAGCAGCCGGCAGGCAGGCAGAAAGCAACCCAAAGTAACGGGTACGCAGCGCCTGCGGTAATGCAATCACCGCAGCGCGGTCATAGAGCCCCGCGCACTGCGCCAGATCTTCCGCCTGCAAGGCGAAGAAGTCACCACACCACAGCTCCACCAGGCCGCTGCGCCAAATCTCGAAGGCGCCATGGCGGGACACCTCGGCCTCAAGGCTGTGCTCCCGGAAGAAATCCGCCACCGCACGTTGCGACACTTCCACCCCTAGCACGCGATACCCCTGCCCCGCCAACCAGGCGACGTCCAGGCTCTTGCCGCACAAGGGCACCAGCACCTGGCTGCCGGGGGCCAGCATGGGCCAGTGTGCCTGCAGGTACGGGTTCACCTGCGACTGGTGAAAGCCGATCTGGTTGTCCGCCCACCGCTTGTGCCAGAACGCTGGCTCCATGACTCCTCCGATTTTTTCGATAGATAACTTGCAAAACTTATATTGGATGTCGATCGGTAACTGATCGAAGATGGCGGCATCTTAACCGCTCAGGACCCCGCCATGCTGCCTAGCCTGTTCATTTCCCATGGTTCGCCCATGCTCGCCCTGCAACCCGGCGCCAGTGGACCGGCACTGGCCCGCCTGGCGGCAGGCCTGCCGCGGCCGAAGGCGATCGTGGTGGTTTCCGCGCACTGGGAGAGCCAGGGACTGTCGGTGATGAGTGGCGCCCAGCCCCAGACCTGGCACGACTTTGGCGGCTTCCCTGCTGCGCTGTACGCCGTGCAGTATCCGGCCCCTGGCGCCCCCGAGCTGGCGCGCCAGGTGGCAGGCTTGCTCGGTGACGCCGGACTGCCCGCTCAGCTCGATGTACAACGCCCCTTCGACCACGGCACCTGGGTGCCGCTGTCGCTCATGTACCCGGATGCTGGCATCCCGGTAATCCAGGTTTCGCTGCCCAGCCGCCAGGGCCCGGCCCTGCAGTTGCAGGTCGGCAAGGCCCTGGCCGGCTTGCGCGCCCAGGGCATACTGCTGGTCGGCTCCGGCAGCATTACCCACAACCTGGGCGAACTGGACTGGCATGCCGGGCCAGACACCATCGAGCCCTGGGCACGCGCGTTCCGCGACTGGGTGGTCGAGCAATTGAAGGCAGAGGATAGGGCCGCGCTGGAAGACTATCGGCAGCAGGCACCTTACGCGGTGCGCAACCACCCGAGCGATGAGCACCTGCTGCCCTTGTTCTTTGCCATGGGCGCAGGCGACAGGTTCGGGATCGTGCACCAGGGCTTCACGATGGGAGCACTGGGAATGGATATCTACAGGTTCGACTGATTCCAAACACCTCAATCGGCAGGCAAAAAAATCCCCGGCAAGCCGGGGATTTTTCATTGCTGCAGGACTCAGTCCTCGCGATAGCGGCGCAGCTTCAGTTGCTTACCGGCCACGCGGGTGTCCTTGAGCTTGGACAGCAGACGCTCCAGGCCCTCTTCCGGCAGCTCGACCAGGCTGAAGCTGTCGCGCACCTGGATGCGACCGATAGCGTCACGGGCCAGGCCGCCTTCATTGAGGATCGCACCCAACAGGTTCTTGGCGGCGATACCATCACGGGCACCCAGGGCGGTACGGCAACGCACGCGGCCTTCGGCCAGCGGCATCGGCGCGCGACGCTCGCGGTCACCACGTTCGCTGCGCTCACCACGATCACTGCGCTCGCCGGTGCGCTCACGCGGCGTGTAGGTCGGCACCAGCGGTTGCTCGCGCTCGACGGCAGCCAGGTCCAGCGGCTGGCCATTGGTGGCCTTGCGCAGCAACGCGGCAGACAGCGCGCGAGCCGAGCAGCCCAGGTCGGCAGTCAGGCGGTCGAACAGCTCACCATGGGTGGCCTCAGCTTCAGCCACCAGCGGTGCGAGGCTTGCGGTCAGCTTCTTGATACGCGCATCCAGCACGGCCTGTGGGCCAGGCAGACGAGCCTCGGCAACCTTCTGCCCGGTAACACGCTCGATCACCTGCAGCATGCGACGCTCACGCGGCGTCACCAGCAGCAGTGCGCGACCATCGCGACCGGCACGGCCGGTACGGCCGATACGGTGCACGTAGGATTCCGGATCGTATGGCATGTCCACGTTGAACACATGGGTGATGCGCGGTACGTCCAGGCCCCGGGCAGCGACGTCGGTAGCGACGACGATGTCCAGGCGACCGTCCTTGAGCGAGTCGATGACGCGCTCACGCTGGTTCTGGGCGATATCGCCGTTCAGCGCGGCAGCTTTGTAGCCCTTGGCTTCCAGCGCGGCAGCCAGGTCCAGGGTGGCTTGCTTGGTACGCACGAAGGCGATCAGCGCGTCGAATTCCTCGACTTCCAGCAGACGCAGCACAGCCGGGATCTTCTGGTCGGCGTGGACCATCAGGTGGGCCTGCTCGATCGCGGTGACGGTCTGGGTCTTGCTCTGGATCTTGACGTGCTTGGGCTCGCGCAGGTGACGCTCGGCGATCGAACGGATCGACGACGGCAGGGTCGCGGAGAACAGCACGGTCTGGCGGGTGGCAGGGATGGCGTCGAAGATCACTTCGAGGTCGTCCATGAAGCCCAGCTTGAGCATTTCGTCGGCTTCGTCGAGTACCAGGTACTGAACGGTGGACAGCACCTTCTCGTCACGACGCAGGTGGTCGCACAGACGGCCAGGCGTGGCGACGACGATCTGCGCACCGTTACGGATGGCACGCAGTTGTGGGCCCATCGGGGCACCACCGTACACAGCCACCACGTTAACGCCCGGCATCTGCTTGGCGTAGGTTTCGAAAGCGGTGGCTACTTGCAGCGCCAACTCACGGGTTGGCGCCAGGATCAGGGCTTGCGGTTCGCGCTTGCTCACGTCGATCTTGTTGAGGATCGGCAGGGCGAAGGCAGCGGTCTTGCCGGTGCCAGTCTGCGCCTGGCCGATCATGTCATGACCGGCGAGGATGATCGGGATCGACTGTTGCTGGATGGCCGACGGCTCTTCATAGCCGGTGGCCAGAACGGCGGCAACGATGTTCGGATGAAGATCGAGAGCGGCGAATCCGCCGGTTTCCTGGGTCATGGGTCTGCCTCTATGTGCATCCGCAAAGACCCATGCTCCAAAGCTGCACATGCCTTGAAAGACCCGGAGGTCACCCAGGCAGCTTTGGCGGCGGGGATTTGCGAAAACGATTGAAAAAGAATTACGTGGGAAAGGTCCGCCTAGCGGACGTGCAGCCGAAGCTGGACTCGGAGGGTTTGCACCACCTGATTTTGAGGTCCGCTAAAAGACCGGCGCGTACTATATACGAATTCGCGTTGATCTGTGAGAACTTTTTCACAGGTGGTGGCCATTATAGGGCCACCATTCAGTCGAACACTGAAACGTTTTTTCACGATCGGCGGCGCCTGCTTCGCGGGTAAACCCGCTCCCACAGGGTCGGCGCCACGCTAAAGGGCAGCGCTGCCCCTGTGGGAGCGGGTTTACCCGCGAAGGGTACGCCGCAGCTTTACGCTCAGCTCGCCGGCCGAACTTCGCGAATCAGGTAGTCCAGCGAATAGCCCAGCCGCGCTGCCAACGCCTCGGCCCGCGCCCGCAAACCCTCCAGATCCAGTGCCTGCTCCAGATCCGCCGGCACCAGCAGGATCACGTTGCCCTCCTTCACCGGCAGCTCCCAGTAATGCCGGTGATACAACCCACGCAACAATGCCGCACCCAAAGGCCGACCATCGTCGCCGGCCCACTGGTTGATCACCAGCCAGCCTCCCGGATTGAGCTGCTGCTGGCACTGTTCCAGAAAGCCCCAGGCCAGATGGCCTACGCCCGGGCCATGATCGGTATAGAGATCGACGAAGATCAGGTCGGCCTTCTCAGCCGTGGGCAGCAGCTCCAGGGCATCGCCAACGCGCACGTACAAGCGCGGATCATCATCGAGCCCCATGTATTCCATGGCCAGACGCGGCACGTCCGGGCGCAGCTCGATGGCCTCGACATCCTCCAGCGGCAGGAACTTCAGGCAGGCCTGGGTCAGGGTACCGGCCCCCAGCCCCAGGAACAGTGCGCTCTCCGGCTGCGGATGGCAGAGTGCACCGACCAGCATCGCGCGCGTGTAGTCGTACTCCAGCCAACTGGGGTCGGCGGTGAAGGTACAGCTCTGCTCGATGGCGTCACCGAATTCGAGGAAGCGATAATCCTCGACCTCGTACACACTGATGACCCCGTAGGCATCTTCCACCCGGGCCAGCAGCCGTTCTTCCCGCTCCGTCGCCATCGCCTGCCACCTGCACACACAAAAACCGGCATTGTCCGCCAATGCCTGCGGTGCAACAAGCGCGCTGCCAACTGTTACCATGGCAGGTACGCCTGAACCGACCACATCGAGCCCGTGATGAACCGACCCTGGACCCCCGACAGCTGGCGCGCCCTGCCGATCCAGCAACAACCGACCTACCCCGACGCCGCTCACCTGCTCAAGGTCGAGCAGACCCTGGCCAGCTACCCGCCGCTGGTGTTCGCCGGCGAAGCCCGCGAGTTGCGCCGCCAGTTCGCCGAGGTCACCCAGGGCCGCGCCTTCCTGCTGCAAGGTGGCGACTGCGCCGAGAGTTTCGCCGAGTTCTCCGCCGCGAAGATCCGCGACACCTTCAAGGTGCTGCTGCAGATGGCCATCGTCATGACCTTCGCCGCGGGCTGCCCGGTGGTGAAGGTCGGGCGCATGGCCGGGCAGTTCGCCAAACCGCGCTCGGCCAACGACGAAACCATCGGCCAGGTCACCCTGCCCGCCTACCGCGGCGACATCGTCAATGGTATCGGCTTCGACGCCGCCAGCCGCGTCCCCGACCCAGAGCGCCTGCTGCAGGCCTACCACCAGGCCACCGCCAGCCTCAACCTGCTGCGCGCCTTCGCCCAGGGCGGCTTCGCCGACCTGCACCAGGTGCACAAGTGGAACCTGGATTTCATCGCCAACTCGGCGCTGGCCGACAAATACCATCAGCTTGCTGATCGCATCGACGAGACCCTGGCCTTCATGCGCGCCTGCGGCCTGGACAGCGCGCCACAACTGCGCGAGACCAGCTTCTTCACCGCCCACGAGGCGCTGCTGCTCAACTACGAGGAAGCCTTCGTACGCCGCGACAGCCTGACGGGGGACTACTACGACTGCTCGGCGCACATGCTGTGGATCGGCGACCGCACCCGCCAGCTCGACGGTGCCCACGTGGAGTTCCTGCGGGGCGTGCACAACCCGATCGGGGTCAAGGTCGGCCCAAGCATGAACACCGAGGATCTGATCCGCCTGATCGACGTGCTCAACCCGGACAACGACCCCGGCCGCCTTAACCTGATCGTGCGCATGGGGGCGAACAAGGTCGGCGATCACCTGCCCGGGCTGATCCGCGCCGTCGAGCGCGAGGGGCGCCAGGTGCTGTGGAGCTCCGACCCGATGCACGGCAACACCATCAAGGCCAGCAGTGGCTACAAGACCCGCGATTTCGCGCAGATCCTCGACGAAGTGCGGCAGTTCTTCCAGGTGCACCAGGCCGAAGGTAGCCACGCCGGGGGTATCCACATCGAGATGACCGGGCAGAATGTCACCGAATGCATCGGCGGCGCCCGACCGATCACCGAAGATGGCCTGTCGGACCGCTACCACACCCATTGCGACCCCCGGATGAACGCCGATCAATCACTGGAACTGGCCTTCCTGATCGCCGAAACCCTCAAGCAGGTGCGTCGCTGAGGGCCTGACGCAACGGCCCTGCCGACTCGCGCGCGCAATCCAGGCGCACCCGCTCCAGGCCCAGCCACCCCGCCAGCCGTTCCAGGCTGCGGGCCAGGGCCTGGAAGCCCTCTTCATCCAGCCCCTGAACCTCCTCATGCACGGCATGCACCGCCAGCTCACTGCGTGCTCGCTCCGCACGCAGGTCCAGGCGCGCGGCGATACGGCCGTCGTGCAGGAACGGCAACACGTAGTAGCCATAAACCCGCTTGTGCGCCGGGGTGTAGATCTCCAAACGGTAGCGAAAGTCGAACAGCCGCTCGGTACGGGCGCGCTCCCAGACCAACGAATCGAACGGCGAAAGCAAGGCACTGGCCTCCACACGCCGGGGAATGCGCGGCGTGCCAGCACAGTACGCCGGCTGCTTCCAGCCCTGCACCGTGCAGTGTTGCAGACGACCCTCGGCGAGCAGCTGCGCCAGGGCGGCCCGCGCCTGCGCAGGCGTGAGCCTGAAATAGTCGCGCAGGTCCTGCTCGGTCGCCACGCCCAAGGCCGTGGCGGCTTGCAGCAACAGTCCCTGCTGGGCTTCGCTGTCGGATAGCTCGGGCTGATCGAGGATCGCCGCTGGCAGCACGCGCTCCGGCAGGTCGTACAGGCGCTCGAACCCGCGGCGCCCGGCGACGGTGACCCGCCCGGCCGCGAACAGCCACTCCAGGGCATGCTTCTCCTCGCTCCAGTCCCACCATGGGCCGGCGCGCTCTTGCCGGGTCGACAGGCTCCCGGCGCCCAAGGCGCCCTGGTCGCGCACCGCAGCCAGCACGCGGGCAATGACATCCTGACGCTCGCGGCCGAACTGCGCCAACTGCCGGTAGATACCCTCGCCCTGTTGCGCCCGCGCCATGCGCCAACGCATCAGCGGATAGAGCGACAGCGGCAGCAAGGACGCCTCATGCCCCCAATACTCGAACAACTGGCGCCGACGCCCACGGCCCCAGGCCAACTGGTCGAGCAATTCGGTCGGGTAGTCGCCCAGGCGTGAGAACAGCGGCAGGTAGTGCGAGCGCACCAGCGCATTGACCGAATCGATCTGCACCACGCCCAGACGCTGCAGCATGCGCTTGAGCGCAGCCGGCGTCGCGGGCTGGGGCTTACCGAAGCCCTGCGCGGACAGGGCCAGGCGTCGGGCCTGCTTGAGGGAAAGGCTGAGGGTCACGGCAAGGGCTCCACGGCAAGTCGGCTCACAGTGTAGCGCCATGACCGTCTTTACCCAGCCTTTACCCTGCCCTGACCGCCCTTGACCTTGATCTCCCTAGACTGGGCTCATCCGGTAACCACCGGCCTCAGAAAGGAGAAACACCATGCGCAAGACCCTTATCGCCCTGATGTTCGCCGCAGCCCTGCCGACCGTAGCCATGGCCATGCCAGACGGCGGCCCACGCGGTGACGGCCCGCATCACCGCGGTGATGCGCCTTTCGCGCAGCTCGACCTGACCCGTGACCAGCGCCAGCAGATCGGCAAGTTGATGGGCGAGCAGATGAAGCAGCGCCGCGACGTCACCGAACGCTACCTGGCCAAGCTGCCGGCAGCGGACCAGAAAGCCATGCAGGACGAGATCAAGGCCGGCCACGACAAGACCCAGAGCCAGATCCGCGCCCTGCTCAAGCCAGAGCAACAGAAGCAGTTCGACGAACTGCAGAGCAAACGCGCGGCAGACAAGGCTGAATGGCAGCAGTTCCAGGCATGGAAAGCTGAAAAAGCCGCCAAGGCCCAGTAAGCTGTCCGACCGGTGCCCGGCTCGCGGTAATGCGGGCCGGGCCTTTCTCGTGTGTGGGAGGTACTCGTCTTGCGTTCATTGTTCTGGCGCATCCTGGCCAGTTTCTGGCTGGCCATCGCCCTGGTTGCGGGCCTGTCGATCCTGCTTGGCCACATGCTCAACCAGGACGCCTGGATTCTCAGCCGCCACCCGGGCCTGAACACCCTGGCCAGCCGCTGGGTACAGCACTATGAACAGGAAGGCCTGGAGGCATCGCAGCGCTTTCTGGAACGACGCAAGCAGCGCTACAAGATCGACGTCCAGGTGCTCGACGACAGCGGCGATGCCGTGGTACCCGGAACCTTCCCGCGTCGCGCCGAAGACTTCGAGCGACGCCAGCACAACGACGAGCGGCGCCTGCCCTGGCGCCGCCTCACCGAGGAGTACACCAGCCCTGCCACGGGCGAAACCTACCTGCTGATCTACCGCATTCCCCACCCGGAGCTGATGGCCTGGCACCGTGAAAGCCTGATCTGGCCGCTCAGCGCCCTGGGAATCGCCCTGGTGGTGCTGACCTTGTTCAGCTTGCTGGTGACCCTCTCGATCACCCGCCCTCTCAGCCGCCTGCGCGGTGCGGTGCATGACCTGGGCCAGACCAGCTACCAGCAGAACAGCCTGGCGCGACTGGCGGTACGCCGCGACGAGTTCGGCGTCCTGGCCAACGACTTCAACAAGATGGGCGCCCGCCTGCAAAGCCTGATCGGCAGCCAGCGCCAATTGCTGCGTGACGTATCCCACGAACTGCGCTCGCCGCTGGCGCGCCTGCGCATCGCCCTGGCCCTGGCTGAACGCGCCGAGCCCGAACAGCGCCAGGCCCTCTGGCCGCGCCTGACCCGCGAGTGCGACCGGCTGGAAGACCTGATCAGCGAAATCCTGGTGCTCGCCAGGGTCGATGCCGAGCAGGCACATGCCGAGCCCGTCGACCTCAACGCACTGCTCGGCAGCGTGCGCAAGGATGCCCAGCTCAGCGTGCCGGAACAGGAAGTACGCCTGGAGGCCGAGCCAGGGCTGACCCTGCAGGGCTGGCCGACCTTGCTGGAGCGGGCGGTGGACAACCTGGTGCGCAATGCGCTGCGCTTCAGCCCGGCAGGACAGCCCATCGAGATTCGCGCCAGCCGCGAGCAGGAACACCTGCTGCTGAGCGTGCGCGACCACGGCCCCGGGGTGGCGCCAGAACACCTTGCGCAGTTGGGTGAGCCGTTCTTCCGCGCGCCGGGGCAGGACGCGCCGGGCCACGGGCTTGGCCTGGCGATCGCCCGGCGCGCGGCCGAGCGACATGGCGGGACGCTGGTGCTGGAAAATCATCCGCAGGGGGGCTTTGTCGCGAGGCTGGAGCTGCCGGTGGCCCAGGCAACGGCTTGAGCGTGCAAGAGCCGATGTGCCACGCGACTGGGCTGCGCAGCAGCCCAACACCCCCTCCGATCACTCGCCCCAGGCGCTGACGAACTCGGCCGTCTCCAGCACTGGCGGGGTACGCGGTTCATTGATCGGCGTGCCCAGGTACAGGTAACCGATCAGTTCTTCGTTCTCGGCCAGGCCCAGCCCTTTGTTCACATGGGCATCGAACGCCATGTCGCCGGTGCGCCACACCGCGCCGATCCCCTGGGCATGTGCCGCAATCAGAATGCCGTGGGCAGCGCAGCCTGCCGCCAGGCGCTGCTCCGACTTCGGCACCTTGAAGTGATCCTGTAGACGGGCAATGACCACGATCAGCAAGGGCGCGCGCAGCGGCATGGCCCGGGCCTTGTCCAATGCCGCCTGGCTGGCATCGCCTTTGGCCTGCACGGCTTCGGCGAACAGCTCGCCGAGCTTCTCGCGCCCCTGCCCTTCGATGGTCAGAAAACGCCACGGGCGCAGCTGGCCGTGGTCCGGCGCACGCAGCGCTGCCTGGAACAACCCTTCGCGTTGGGCGGCATTGGGCGCAGGTTCGGTCAGGCGTGGCACGGAAACACGGTTGAGCAATGCGTCGAGAGCCTCCATCGGCTACCCTCCTGGCAGAAGAAATGTGCCGCCATTCTAAAGGACCTCGCGCACATGTGGAGCCGACTTGTCCGCGATCGCGATCAAAAGTCCGCACCCCCGCCGCCGGGCACACGTTTACATCCCGCGACCCACAGGTAGAATGGCGCCCTTTCCGTTTCGAGTCAGAGCAGATCACATGGCGTTGCCGACCTTAAGGATCATTGGTTTCATCATCGGCATCTTCCTGATCACCCTGGCGGTGAGCATGGTCGTGCCCATGGCGACCCTGCTGATCTTCGAGCGCACCGGCGACCTGCCGTCGTTCCTCTGGTCGAGCCTGATCACCTTCATCGCAGGTCTGGCGATGGTCCTGCCGGGCCGCCCGGAACACGTGCACCTGCGCCCCCGTGACATGTACCTGCTCACCGTCAGCAGCTGGCTGGTGGTCTGCGTGTTCGCCGCCCTGCCCTTCCTGCTGACCCAGCACATCAGCTACACCGACGCCTTCTTCGAAAGCATGTCCGGCATCACCGCCACCGGCTCGACGGTGCTCAGCGGCCTGGACAACATGTCGCCGGGCATCCTCATGTGGCGCTCGATGCTGCACTGGCTCGGCGGTATCGGCTTCATCGGCATGGCGGTGGCGATCCTGCCGTTGCTGCGCATCGGTGGCATGCGCCTGTTCCAGACCGAGTCCTCGGACCGTTCGGAAAAGGTCATGCCGCGCTCGCATATGGTCGCCAAGTTCATCGTCGCGGTGTACGTCGGCATCACCGTACTCGGCAGCCTGGCGTTCTGGTGGGCGGGGATGAGCCCCTTCGACGCGATCAACCACGCCATGTCGGCGATTTCCACCGGCGGTTTCTCCACCTCCGACCTGTCGCTGGCCAAGTGGGACATTCCTGCGGTGCACTGGGTCGCGGTGGTGGTGATGATCCTTGGCAGCGTGCCCTTCACCCTTTACGTAGCCACCCTGCGCGGCAATCGCCGGGCGCTGATCCGCGACCAGCAGGTACAGGGGCTGCTCGGGTTGCTGGTCGCCACCTGGGTCGTGCTCGGCACCTGGTATTGGGCCACCACCGACCTGCACTGGCTCGACGCCTTCCGCCACGTGGCACTGAACGTTACCTCGGTGGTCACCACCACCGGCTTCGCCCTGGGCGACTACAGCCTGTGGGGCAACTTCTCGCTGATGCTGTTCTTCTACCTGGGCTTCATCGGCGGCTGCTCCGGCTCGACCGCCGGTGGCATCAAGATTTTTCGCTTCCAGGTCGCGTACATCCTGCTCAAGGCCAGCCTCAACCAGCTGATCCACCCGCGCGCAGTGATCAAGCAGAAATACAATGGTCACCGCCTCGACGAAGAAATCGTGCGCTCGATTCTGACCTTCTCGTTCTTCTTCGCCGTGACCATCTGCGTCATCGCCCTGTTGCTGTCGCTGCTGGGCGTGGACTGGATGACCGCCCTGACCGGCGCGGCCAGTACCGTTTCCGGCGTGGGGCCAGGCCTGGGCGAGGTGATCGGCCCGGCCGGCAACTTCGCCAGCCTGCCGGATGCCGCCAAGTGGATTCTCGCTGGCGGCATGCTGCTCGGCCGCCTGGAGATCATCACGGTGCTGGTGTTGTGCATGCCTGCGTTCTGGCGTCACTGACCACTGACGCCTCCAGGCGCGCGCGGTACTCGCTGGGAGTGACGTCGAACCAGCGGCGGAAGGCCCGGTAGAAATTGCTCGGATCGGCAAAACCCAGCAGATAAGCGGTTTCCAGCAAGGTCATGCCTGGCTGCGCCAGGTATTGCTCGGCGAGCTCGCGCCGGGTGTCGTCCAGCAGGGTCTGGAAACTGGTGCCTTCCTCCTGCAAGCGCCGCTGCAGCGTGCGCTGAGACAGGTGCAAGGCCTGGGCCACGGTTTCGCGCTTGGGTTCGCCCTGGGGCAGGATACGGCACAGGGTCTGGCGCACCCGATGGGTGACTCGACTTTCCGAGAAGCGCGCCAGGTATTCGCCCGCAAAACGGTCATGGAGAATTGCCATCGCTTCGTTGGCGGTGGGCAACGGCGCTTCCATGTCGGCTCGCTCGAGCACCAGCGCATCGTGGGGAGCCCCAAACACCAGTGGCGCGCGGAACGCGACCCGATAAGGCTCGACATTCCTGGGTTGCGGCCCCTGGATCAGCACCCGGCGCGGCTGTACCGGACGACCACTGAGCCAGCTGCACAGCGACAGCGCGCAGGCCAACGAGGCTTCCGAGCTGTGCCGGGTCGGCGGCAGGTGATCACCGTGAACGGTAAGAATCAGCGAATAGCCCTCAGGCCCGAGACGAAAACTCAGGTCGGAGCTTTCGGCGATGATCCGCTGATAACGCACCAGTCGCTCGAAACCTTCGGCCAACGTACGGCTGGACATCAGCGCATAGCCGACCACGTGGAAGGACGCCGGCCGCACCACTCGCGCCATGTTCAGGCCGATGGCCTCGTTTCCCGACAGCTCCACCGCCAACTGCCAGAGGCGGGTCATGGCGTCCTGAGGGAAGCGCGCATCCGGATCATCGAGGGCGGCGAAGTCCAACCCGAGTTGCTTGAACATGGCACGACAGTCGAGCCCTTCCAGCTCGAGCGCCTTGACGATCCCTGATGCCCAGCTGGCTGACGTGGTTCTTTCACTCATGACAGGCTTCTTGTGCTGACCGCTCCAGCGGTGAATCGAAAGGATATTCAATTGGCGCCAATTGTCACTGGTAGCCACTCCCAGTGACTCTAGACTCGAAACAGGCTCCACGCCGTGTATCCTGAACAAAAACGCACCTGCGGGAACACAGCCCATGAACAGCACAGCGCAGTTTCGCAGTTTTGCCGAATTCTACCCCTACTACCTCGGCGAACACGCCAACCCTACCTGCCGACGCCTGCACTTCGTCGGCACCAGCCTGGTCATCGCCCTGCTGGCCTACACCATTGGCAGCGGCAACTGGCTGCTATTGCTGGCCATACCGTTCGCCGGGTACGGCTTCGCCTGGGTCGGGCACTTCTTTTTCGAGAAGAACCGACCGGCCACCTTCACGTATCCGCTGTATAGCCTGATTGGTGATTTCGCGATGTTCCGCGATATCCTGCGAGGCAAGATCAGTCTTTGAAAGGCCTGCGGCCGCGCCGCATTACGCTGGCTCGCGCAATGCCGCGACGCGCTCGGTCTCCCGCGCCTGGGCATCGGCCAGACGGTACAGCTCGATGTGGCCGTCCCAGTGCTCGATCAATGCCGTGCACGATTCGACCCAGTCACCGCAGTTGAGGTACTCGACCTCGCCCACCTTGCGGATCTCGGCGTGGTGAATATGCCCACACACCACGCCCTGGAACCCCCGGCGTGTGCACTCATGGGCAATCGCATCCTCGAAGTCGCTGATGAAATTCACCGCACCCTTGACCTTGTGCTTGAGGTACGCCGACAACGACCAGTAGCCATACCCATAGCGGGCACGCCAATGGTTGAGCCAACGATTGAGCACCAGGGTGAATTCATAGGCGCGGTCGCCCAGAAATGCCAACCAGCGGTGATAGCGGGTGATCACATCGAACTGGTCACCGTGCACCACCAGCAGGCGCCGACCATCGGCGGTAAGGTGCTCGGCCTCGTCGACCAGTTGGATATTGCCCAGGATCAGCTTCGAGTAACGGCGCAGGAACTCGTCGTGGTTGCCGGTGACATAGATCACCTCGGTACCGCGCTTGCTCATGGTCAACAGGCGACGAATCACATTGGTATGGGCTTGCGGCCAATAGATACCGCTACGCAGCTTCCAGCCGTCGATGATGTCGCCGACCAGGTAGACGCGGTCGGCCTGGTAGCCCTTGAGAAACTGCGACAAGTGCTCGGCCTGGCAATCCCGGGTGCCCAGGTGCACATCGGAGATCCACAGGGTGCGCACCCGCTGCTTGCGTGACGGACGGACAAGTTCGGCATGTGTCATGGGGCGGCCTCCGGCGCTGTTTGCAGGAGACTGGCAGGTGCGCATGACAGATCGGTGGCAGTCGTGTGACGAGTGGTCGGGCGCGGATCGCGCATTGTTTACCTTTCGCGGCTAAAACCGCTCCCCCTGCGCGGCACTGCGATACACTGCTCCCCTGCCCCAAGGATGCTCCCATGGTCGGTCCGATCCTGTCCCTGCGCCATTACCGCGACGAGTTGCTTGCCCACAGCCACGAACACCCGCAACTGGTGTTCGGCCTGCGTGGGCACCTCGATTTCGAGGTACAGGGCCGAGGCACGCGCATCGATCGCCAGGGGCTCATCGTGGTCCCCGCCGGTTTTCACCACACCTGCGCCAGCGACGCGGGCAGCCACTGCCTGGTGCTGGATATTCCAGGCGAACACTGGCTGCGCGAACAGATGGGCGGCCACGCCGAGGCCAGCCACCGCCTGCTCGAACGCCCAGCGACGCTGCTGCTCGACGGCCGCCAGCAGCAACTGGTGGACTGGCTCGCAGCGAGCGCGGTGGACGATCCGCTGATCAGCCGCCAAGGTGCACTCCTGCTGCTGGCCAGCCTGAACACCGCCGCCGCCCCCACCACCC
>NZ_JACVTY010000053.1:0-24901 GCF_016624805.1 Pseudomonas sp. S44 | reverse complement strand
CCAACCCCCCCCCCCGGGGGCCCCGGGGGGGGGGGGGGGGGGGGCGCCCCCCCGCGGTGCTGTGCGAGCTGATGAACCCCGACGGCAGCATGGCCCGGGGCGAGCAGGTGGCCGTGTATGCGCGCCAGTACAACCTGCCGGTAGTGACCATCGAGGAGCTGGCGCGCTATCGCGAAGCAATGCTGGAGCTTGAGGCACAACCCGCCTGATCTGCAGCGCGGCTCTTTGGTAGGTGCGGGCTTGCCCCGCTCCTACCAGTACAGCACTCAGCGCAGCCCCAGTTGCCCCTTGAGATAGGCGTACAACATCGCCGCACTCTTGCGATAACCCTCGGCAGTCAGGTGCACCAGGTCTGGTCGCCCCAGGCCGCTGGCCTGCCAGGCGACAATCGAGCACGGCCCGCCCATTCCTGCCTGCCAATCCCAGAACAGTGCCTTGTACTTCTGCGCCGCCTGGCGCTGGATGCGGATCACGCTCGCCAGCGGCTGTGGCTGGCGCGCAGCGCAACTGGCGGCCTTGCGCTGCTTGATCGAATCGGGCGGCCCGACCAGCAGGATGGCCGCCTTGGGCATTTCCTGGCGCAACCGGGCCAAGGTGGCCTCCAACTGCGACTGGTACAGGGCAAGATCGAGCTTGTCGTCGAAGGCTTCGTTGGTGCCATAGGCCAGGATCACCAGGTCAGGCCGCAGCGCCTTGAGCGTGCCTTGCCAACCCGCCTGCCACTTGTCGACCACCTCTAGCCGTGCGCCGTTGATACCCAGCGACGAATAGGTGACCCCGGCGTTTTTCTGGCCCTGGATATACCAACCACCCAGCGCCACGCCCTGGACACCCTCCACACTCAGTTGCACCGGCAGGCCGAGATTGATGAAGGCTGGGCTGAAGCGCCACTCACCGTTGGTGGCCGGCAGCATGCGGCGCTGGCTGCCGTTGGCCACCAACGTGCTGCTGCGCGTTGCCTGATACAGGGCCGAGATCCGGTAGCGTTGTTCGTCGGGGTCGCGGGCCTGGATCTTCACGCCGGGGCGATCGACCACCGGCAGCGACAGGTAGCCACCCAACGGAAACTGGCTGCTCTGCTGGTTGCGCGCAGAAACCAGTTCCCACTGACGGCGCTCGCTGGTGACGATCACCCGGTCGTTGCGAATTCCCGGCACGGGCGAGGCCGGCACCAGGCCAATGCCACCGTCGCCATAGCGGGCCTGCAGCAGCTTGCGCAACTCACCGCTGAACAGGTCGGCAGCGGTGTGCGAATCACCCAGCTGGACGATGGAAATGGGCGCACGGCCGGCGTTGCGGAACTTGCCGGCGAGCAGCGCGAGGTTGCCGTCGTCGCGCACATTGGCGACAACGGCGGGCTTGGCCGCAGGCTGGGGTGGCGCGCTGGCGCCGGTGCTGCACGCGGGCAAGGCGCTGATCAGCAGCGCCACGCCCAGCAGGTGATGCCATAGGCGCATCTCAATGTCCTGTTGCAGTCAGGACCGGGAAGCTGATCAGTGACAGTACCTGCGCGGCGATCATCTTCTGGCCCGTGATGGTGAAATGAATGCCGTCGTCGACCCGGACCTTGACCCGCTTGCCCTCCGGCGTCTGCACCGTATACGAGAACTGCTCGTCGGGATAGCCGAGAATCGGGTTGGCCGAGACGTAGTGCTGGCCGAATTGCTGGGTGCGCTCCTGATAAAGGCCACTGAGGTAGCTCATCGCCGTCGACAGCCGCGACTTCTCCATGTTCGGCGGGCCGACCCAGATCACCTGGACATTGTGCTCGCGGGCCTGCTCGAGGATCGCGTCGATGCGCTCACGGTAGGCCACTTCCCACTCCGGCGACTTGAAGCGCAGGAACGGCTTGCCCTTGCCCTGGGGCATGTCCCACGGGTCGTTAGGGCCGAGGAATATCACCATCAGGCGGACCTTCGGCGCGCTGGCGAGCGTGTCGGCCACGGTCTTCGGCCAGTTGAAGAAGCCCGGGTAGGCAAGCCCGGTGCTCTGCCGACTGAGGTTGATGGTGTGGATCTGGTAGCGCTTGCGCAGGCTGTTGGCCAGGTGCGGGGCGACGCCCTGCATCAGCGAGTCCCCCACCAGGAACACTTCATCGCCCGCCGCCAACGACGCCAGGGTGCCCGGTGCGACCATCTGCGGCAGCGGTGGCTTCACCACCACGGCAGCGGGCGGTGGCGCCAGTGCCGGTGTCGGTGCCGGTGCCGGTGCGACAGGGTGCGGGGCAGCTGTAGCGACATGCTCAGGCCTGGCCACAGGCGCCTGCAGATCGACACTCACCACCGGCATCGGCGGCGGCAGTTCCACCACAGGCTCTGTACTCGCCACCGCAACCTGCCCGTTGAGGCTGTCGAGGAAGCTGTCACGGCCCTGCTCCAGCGCTGTGGTCAGGCCCGCGCCCAGGCGCCAGGCTGGCAACTGCCCCAGCACCGGCAGTTCGCAACTGTCGTGATACTTCTGCTGGCAATACAGGCTGATCGAGTCCTGGTTCAGCCAGAACAGCAGGCCTGTGGCGACCACCATCGCATACAGCGTGCGCGCCGCGCCCATCTGCACCCGGACCAGCTGACGGATATCAGAAGCTTGCATAGATGAACCCCGGCACACCCGATTGCGACGCGAAGATCACCAGCGACACGAAGATCGCCAGTGGCAGTGGGTACAGTTGCCAGGGCAGGCGCTGGCTAGCTACGAAGCCCTGGCGCAGGGACGCCAGCCACTGTGGATACGTGGCGACGTACAACACACAGGCCAGCAGCGCTACACCGGTGGCCGAGTCGAGCCCGGCCAGGCTGACCTGGGCGATATCGCCAAGCATCTCCCAGGCGCCATCCAGGGTTGGGCTGCGGAAGAAGATCCAGGCGAAGGCGACGTAGTGGAACGTCAGCAGGCGCGCCAGCAGCCCGCTGCCCGGCAGGCGCACAAAGCCCGGCCACAACTGCTCGAACAGCTTGTACAGCGCCAGCCCCACCCCATGCAGCGCGCCCCAGAGGATGAAATTCAGACTCGCGCCGTGCCACAGCCCGGAGATCAGCATGGCCAACAGCATGTTCAGGTTGCCGCGCCACACCCCTTTGCGATTGCCGCCCAGGGGGATGTAGATGTAGTCACGAATGAAGCGCGACAGGCTGATGTGCCAGCGCCCCCAGAACTCCTTGAGGTTGCGCGCGGCATAAGGCGCGTTGAAGTTCTCCGGCAGGCGAAAACCCAGCAGCAGGGCGATGCCAGTGACCAGGTTTGTATAGCCGCTGAAGTTGAAATAGATCAGGAAGCTGTAGCCATAGACGCTGAGCAGCACCTGCTCGGGCGTGAAGCTGCCCGGGGTTTCGAATACCGGATCGACCCACTGGCTGCCCAGCCAGCCGCTGAGCAGGAACAGCTTGACCACCGCCAGGGCGATCAGGCCAAGCGCCCGCTGCGGCTCCAGCACTTCACGCATGGCCTGCGGGCGGATCTGCGGCAGCAGATGCGCCGCGCGATTGACCGGCCCTGCGATCAGGCTGGGGAAGAAGGCCAGGTACAGCGCCAGGTCCAACGGCGGCGCCGAGGCCATCTCGCCGCGGTTGATCGACACCAGGTAGCTGACCGAATGGAAGGCATAGAACGACAGGCCAATCGGCACCAGCAGCTCGAGCACCGGCAGCGACACCTCGAGCCCGACAGCCGTGAATGCGCCCTGCACACTGGCGGCGAAGAACTCCTGGTATTTGAAGAGGTAGAAACACCCCAACACCAGCGCCAGCAGTAAAACGCCATTGAGCCAGCGGCCGGGCTGGCGCGCAGCCAGCAACCCCAGCAGATACACCAGCACGCTGTAGCCGAGCAGGATGTACAACGATTGCAGGCTGAAACTCGCCACCAGCCCGTAGCTGGCCGCAAGCAGCAGCAGGTTCTGCAGGCGCAGGCTCCAGCACAGGCTCCAGTAGACAATGAAGAAGAGCGTGAAACAGAGGCCGAATTCGATCGAAAGGAAGCTCACAACGTAGTCCGTTACGTGACGTCGAGAAGAAGATGGCCCAAGGCTATCAAGATGCCCAGGCCAGAGCGCGCGGGATTATGGCAGAGCCCCCATGGGGTCACAATCCGACCACGTCTCAAATTGCAATAAGAAACTTCTGAAGCAAGTGCAACAAAATACTACCAACGGATTGCCTCCTGGGAGGTACCGCAATTTGCTCCCCCCGCCCCGCTCTGCTAGTGTCGCGCCGTTAAAAACGCCACCGAGACAGTCGCCATGGCCCGCAAGAAAACCTCCATCGATTTCGAACAATCCCTCGCCGACCTGCAAGCCCTGGTCGAGCGCCTGGAGACCGGCGAGCTGTCGCTGGAAGAGTCGCTGGCAGCGTTCGAGCAGGGGATCGCCCTGACCCGCGACTGCCAGGGCGCGCTGGCCCAGGCCGAACAGAAGGTGCAGATCCTCCTGGAGCGTGACGGCGAACTGGCCGCCGAGCCCTTCGACGCGGAACCGCAGGAATGATCAACAGCTACCAGAGCGCCTGCCAGGCGCGCGTCGACGCCGCCCTCGAGCCGCTGTTCGTGGCGCCGTCCAAGGAGCTCGAACGGCTCTACGCAGCGATGCGCTACAGCGTGATGAACGGCGGCAAGCGTGTACGCCCGCTGCTCGCCTACGCCGCTTGCGAAGCCTTTGGCGTTGCGCCCGAGCAAGCCAACGGCGCGGCCTGCGCGGTAGAGCTGATCCATGCCTACTCGCTGGTGCATGACGACCTGCCGGCCATGGACGACGACGACCTGCGCCGCGGTCAGCCGACCACCCACAAGGCATTTGACGAAGCCTGCGCGATCCTCGCTGGCGACGGCCTGCAGAGCCTGGCCTTCAGCGCGCTGCTCGATGCGCACCTGAGCCCGCAGCCTGATGCCATCCGCCTGGCCATGGTCCAGGCCCTGGCCAAGGCCGCAGGCCCGGCCGGCATGGTCGGCGGCCAGGCCATCGACCTCGGTTCGGTCGGGGTCAAGCTCGACCAGCAGGCCCTGGAATACATGCACCGGCACAAGACCGGCGCACTGATCGAGGCCAGCGTGCGTCTCGGCGCCCTGGCCAGCGGCCGTGCCGAAGCCACCCAACTGGATGCCTTGCAGACTTATGCACAGGCCATCGGCCTCGCGTTCCAGGTGCAGGACGACATCCTCGACGTCGAAAGCGATACCGCCACCCTGGGCAAGCGCCAGGGCGCCGACATCGCTCGTGACAAACCAACCTACCCCGCCCTGCTCGGCCTGGATGCCGCCAAGGCCTATGCGATCGAACTGCGCGACCAGGCGCTGGTCGCACTTGAAGGGTTCGGCGAAAGCGCCGAGCCGCTGCGGGCGCTGGCGCGCTATATCGTCGAGCGCCGCCATTAAGCGTTGATGCCAATCCCCTGTGGGAGCGGGTTTACCCGCGAATGCGATGCCGGGCCTACCGCCGTCTTCGCGGGTAAACCCCCCCCCCCCCGCGGGGGGGCGCCCCCACCCCCCCCCCCCCCACTGGGTCGGCGTAACCCGTGGTCCAATGGGCACTTTTCCCACAATGGGGTAAACTGCCGCGTCTTCAAACCTATAACGACTCGCCTGATGCCCACGACGTTTCAAGAGATCCCCCGCGAACGCCCGGTCACGCCTCTGCTGGACCGCGCCGACACGCCAGCCGGCCTGCGCCGGCTAGCCGAAGCCGACCTGGAGAGCCTGGCCGACGAACTGCGCCAGGAGCTGCTCTATACCGTGGGCCAGACCGGTGGGCACTTCGGCGCAGGCCTGGGCGTCATCGAGCTGACGATCGCCCTGCACTACGTCTTCGACACCCCGGACGATCGTCTGGTATGGGACGTCGGTCATCAGGCCTACCCGCACAAGATCCTCACCGGTCGTCGCCAGCGCATGCTCAGCCTGCGTCAGAAAGACGGCGTCGCTGCCTTCCCGCGTCGCAGCGAGAGCGAGTACGACACCTTCGGCGTCGGCCACTCGAGCACCTCGATCAGCGCCGCACTGGGCATGGCCATCGCCGCTCGTCTGCAGAACGACCCGCGCAAGTCCATCGCCGTGATCGGTGACGGCGCGCTGACCGCTGGCATGGCCTTCGAAGCGTTGAACCATGCCCAGGAAGTCGATGCCGACATGCTGGTGATCCTCAACGATAACGACATGTCGATCTCGCGCAACGTCGGCGGGCTGTCCAACTACCTGGCCAAGATCCTGTCCAGCCGCACCTACGCGAGCATGCGCGAAGGCAGCAAGAAAGTGCTGTCGCGCCTGCCCGGCGCCTGGGAGATCGCCCGGCGCACCGAAGAGTACGCCAAGGGCATGCTGGTGCCCGGCACTCTGTTCGAGGAGCTGGGCTGGAACTACATCGGCCCGATCGACGGTCATGACCTGCCGACGCTGATCGCCACCCTGCGCAACATGCGCGACCTGAAGGGCCCGCAGTTCCTGCACGTGGTCACCAAGAAAGGCAAGGGTTTCGCCCCCGCCGAGGTCGACCCGATCGGCTACCACGCCATCACCAAGCTCGAACCTGTCGACAAGCCCGCCGCGCCGAAAAAGCCCAGCGGGCCCAAGTATTCCGCCGTGTTCGGGCAGTGGCTGTGCGACATGGCCGGCGCCGACAACCGCCTGGTGGGCATCACTCCGGCAATGAAGGAAGGTTCGGACCTGGTCGCCTTCAGCGAGCGCTTCCCGGAGCGCTACTTCGACGTGGCGATCGCCGAGCAGCACGCCGTCACCTTCGCTGCCGGCATGGCCTGCGAAGGCGCCAAGCCGGTGGTGGCGATCTACTCGACCTTCCTGCAGCGCGCCTACGACCAGCTGATCCACGACGTGGCGGTACAGGACCTCGACGTGCTGTTCGCCATCGACCGCGCCGGCCTGGTCGGCGAGGACGGTCCGACCCACGCTGGCAGCTTCGACCTCTCGTACCTGCGCTGCATCCCCGGCATGCTGGTGATGACCCCGAGCGACGAGAACGAGCTGCGCAAGATGCTCAGCACCGGGCACCTGTACAAAGGCCCGGCCGCCGTACGCTACCCGCGCGGCACCGGCCCCAACGCGCCGATCGACGGGGACCTGGAGCCACTGGAAATCGGCAAGGGTGTGATTCGTCGCCGGGGTTCGAAAGTCGCGTTGCTGGTGTTCGGCGTGCAACTGACCGAAGCGCTGCAGGTGGCCGAGCAGATCGACGCCACCGTGGTCGACATGCGCTTCGTCAAGCCGCTCGACGAAGCGCTTGTACTGGAGATGGCCGGCAGCCATGAGCTGCTGGTGACCATCGAGGAAAACGCCATCATGGGCGGCGCCGGTGCGGCGGTCAGCGAGTTCCTGGCGCGTGAGGCGGTGGTCAAGCCACTGCTGCACCTGGGCTTGCCGGATATCTATGTCGAGCATGCCAAGCCTGCGCAGATGCTGGCCGAGTGCGGGCTGGATGCTGCTGGCATCGAGGCCTCGGTGAAAGCCCGCATGGCCAAGCTCGGCCTGTAAGGCCCTTTCGCGGGCAAGCCCGCTCCCACAGGGATTGCACAGTATTCAAGTACTGTAGAAACCCTGTGGGAGCGGGCTCGCCCGCGAATGCTATTGTACTGCCCATGAAAATCCTGACCTTTGCACCGCTGCTCTGCCTCCCTCTGCCCTTGCTGGCCGCCGAACGCGACAACGCCCTGAAGCTCCCCGACGTGCTGATCAGCGCCAACCGCGAAGTCGAATCGCGCAGCGCCACCAGCGCCGCCAACACGGTCTTCACCCGCGCCGACATCGATCGTCTGCAGCCCTCCAGCGTCACCGACCTGCTGACCCGCGTGCCCGGCGTGCAAGTCGCCCCCACCGGTGGCCGCGGCAGCCTGCCCGGGATTTTCATCCGCGGCACCAAGGCCGCGCAGAGCCTGGTGCTGGTCGATGGCGTACGCATTGCCAACGCCACCTCCGGCGACAGCGGCCTGCAGTTTCTCGACGTCGACCAGATCGAGCGCGTCGAAGTGCTGCGCGGCTCGCGCTCGGCGGTCTACGGCAGCGACGCCATCGGCGGGGTGATCCAGATCTTCACCCGACGCACCAGCGGCCCCGGCCTGCAACCGCGGCTGCGCCTGGCGGCCGGCAGCAACCAGACCTTCCAGCGCAGCCTGGGACTGTCCGGTGGCGATGGCCAGACACGCTTCAACCTCGGCGCCAGCCTCGACGAAACCGCAGGCATCGACTCGACCGGGCCGTCCTTCGCCAGCGATGGCGATCACGACGCCTACCGCAACAAATCTTTCAACCTGAGCCTGAGCCACACCTTCGGTGAGCGCTTCGAGGCCGGGGTGAACCTGCTCGACAGCCGCGGGCGCAGCGAATACGACAACCCCTTCGGCCGATTCGACCCAGTCAGCTTCGAAAGCTTCGGCCAGAAACCCTACACCGACTTCACCGTCAGCAGCCTGGGCACCTATATCGATGCCCAGCTCAGCGACCTCTGGCATTCGCGCCTGGAGATCGGCCACAGCGAGAACCGCGACCGAAAGCGCGACAAGCTCAGCGACGATGGCAGCGTATTCAACACCTATCGCGACCAGATCACCTGGCAGAACGATCTCGCCCTCGGTGAAAGGAACAACCTGTCGCTGGGCGCCGACTGGTATCAGGACCGGGTGCACGGCAGCACCGACTTCGCCGAGGACAGCCGCTACAACCGGGCAGCCTTCCTCCAGCATCGCTACAGCGGCGAACGTTTCTCCACCGAATTGGGCGTGCGGCGCGATCAGAACCAGCAGTTCGGCGGCCAGACCACCTGGAGCGCCAGCCTGACCCTGCCGCTGAACACCGACAACGACCTGCTGCTGTCGTACAGCGAAGGGTTTCGCGCCCCCACCTTCAACGACCTGTACTACCCGCAGTACAGCAACCCTGATCTCGACCCTGAGCGCTCCAGGAGCTATGAACTGCAATGGCGCAGCCAGTTGAGCGATAGCAGCCGCCTGGAAACCTCGCTGTACCGCACCGATCTGCGCGATGCGATCATCTTCGGCGAGGGCTCGATCCCGCGAAACGTTGCCTCGGCGCGGATCAACGGCATGGAGATGTCACTGACCCAGGACTGGGGGCCCTGGCGCAGCCAGCTTGGCCTTGCGCTGATCGACCCACGTGACCGTGACACCGGCCATACCCTGGCTCGCCGCGCCCGCCGAACCTTGAGCCTGGACCTGGACCGACAGTTCGAGCGCTTCAGTGTGGGGGCGAGCTGGCAGGCGTTGAGCAACAGCTATGACGACGAGGCCAATCGCAACAGGCTCGGCGGATATGCACTGCTGGGCCTGCGCGGCAGCTGGGCGGCAAGCGATGCGCTGAAGTTCGAGGCCAAGGTGGATAACTTGCTGGACAAAGGCTACAGCCGCGCGCTCTACAACTACGACGGCAATGACTACGGCTACCGCGAAGAAGGCCGCACCTGGCTACTGAGCCTTACCTGGACACCGGCGCTGTAGACGCCAGCAGCGCACACAGGCGCGCCGTCGCTTCGATCATCTGTCCGCTGGGGCGCTCCAGGCCCTTGTCGGGCACCACCAGCAGGTGCCCACCGGCAACGGCGCTGAGCTTTGGCCAGGCCTTCCAACCAGCCAACTGCGCAGCGTCGCCGGCCAGGATCACATCAGGGTCGCGCGCCAGCACCGACTCGACGCTCACCTGCGGCGCAGGCTGCTCAAGGTCGGCAAAGACGTTGCGCGCCCCACAGACCGTCAGTGCATCACTCACCACCTGACGGCCCCCCAGGGTGTACAACGGCTGATCCCAGACCTGATAGAACACCTTGAGTGGCTGCTCGCGGCGATAGCGCTCGCGCAGTTCGGCCAGGCGCTCGCGCAACCTCTCAGCGTAACGCTGCCCCTGCTCGGCACGCCCCAGGCGCACGGCGATGGCCTGGATCTGCCCGATCAGTTGCTCAAGGTCCTGGGGCTCGCTGCTGAACGTGGTAATCCCCAGCTGACGCAACTGGTCGCGCTGGGCCGGGGGCACGCTGCCGGGCCAGAGCAGCAGCAGGTCGGGCTTGAGCGCCAGCAGGTGTTCCATGTCCAGCTGCCCGTAGCGCCCGACCGATGGCAGATCCTTCAGACGCTGCGGCCGCTCGCCGCTGTCGAGCACGCCCACCAGCAAATCGTCCGCCTCAAGCTCCAGGACGATCTCGGTCATCGACGGCCCGAGGCTGATCACGCGCGGCCCTGCCTCGGCAAATGCACCGATCGACAGCAGCACGGCAACGAAGAAGGCGCGCATCAGCCCAATTGGCGCGGGATGCGATAGAGGTAGAGCAGCACCACGGTAGACAGCGCCAGCAGCACCTGCGGCACCGCCTCCAGCCCCACCAGCACCGAGAGCGCGGCGATCCAGGCCGGGAAGCAGGCGTAGGTCATCGCCAGACGACGAACCCGCGCCAGTTCGATCCAGGCGGCGGGCTCTTCGGGGGTGTCGAGCACCTTGGAGGTGGCGATCAGCGCCCGCTTGTAGGCACCGAAGCGCGGCAGGCTGAGAAACATGGTGGCCGCACCGGCAATGAACAGTGGCATCGCCAGCACCGGAATCAGCGCTTCACTGCCACCAAAAGCCCAGGCCATGACCAGTAGCGGCACCAGCCCGACAGCCAGATACTGCCACCAGGCCAGCGCCAGGCGCCGCTTCACCTGGCCACGGGTCACGCCTGGGGCGCCTCGCCCTGGTGACGGTTGCCCATCATGTGACCGAGCTTGTCGGCCTTGGTCGCCAGGTACAGGCGGTTGTGCGGGTTGTGGCCAGTGTGCAGCGGCACGCGTTCGGCAACCACGATGTTCATGTCGGTCAGGGCTTTGACCTTGCGTGGGTTATTGGTCATCAGGCGCAGCGACTTGACGCCCAGGTGCTCGAGCATCGGCAGGCACATGGCGTAGTCACGCTGGTCGGCCGCAAAGCCCAGGCGCTCGTTGGCCTCGACGGTATCGGCGCCGCCATCCTGCAGCTCATAGGCGCGGATCTTGTTCAACAGGCCGATGCCTCGACCTTCCTGACGCAGGTACAGCAACACGCCACGACCTTCACGGGCGATGGCCTGCAGCGCGGCTTCCAGTTGCGAGCCGCAGTCGCAACGCTGGCTGAACAGAGCGTCGCCGGTCAGGCATTCGGAGTGCAGACGCCCGAGAACCGGTTCACCATCGGCGATATCACCCAGGCTGAGCACCACATGCTCGCGGCCGGTGGCTTCGTCGAGAAAGCCATGCATGGTGAATGTCGCAAAGGGCGTTGGGAGTTTGGAGGCGGCAACAAAGACGACGGGCACGTTGTGCTCCTGATAAGTAGGAAATTTCAATGGGCCAGATTGTATCAGCAGCCCAGCGGGCATGCGCAGGCTGAATCTCGTGGCTTAAGATCGAAAAGTTCGATGCATAGGCTCGCCAGATACGCCCTCCCTTGTAGGCGCCTCGGCGATCAATGCGGCTGGCTGTCGGAAGCGAAGGGGTACGGCTGCTTCCAGCGCTCGAATATCGGCCGCAGCTCGCCGTTGCGCACCAGCTTCTCCATGCGCTGGTCGAACAGGTCGCGCAGGGCCTTGCCCTGGTCGCTGTGGGTAAAGGCCAGGTACAGCGGCAACTCGGCAATGTGGGTGCGACGGAAACTGCCGGGCTGGCTGGACTGGTTGAGCACATAGTCCACTTCGGTTTCGGCATCGATGTAGAAATCCACCCGGTCATGCTCGAGCATCGGCAGGATGCCCTCGCGGCGCTGGATCTCGCGGAAGTTCTTCACCTCGGGCAGGTAGTTCTGGTAGTCATAGCCGCGCACCCACGCCAGGCGGTACTCGCCGACGCTGTTCAGCGTCGGAACCGGCTTGCTGGCGAGCCCCAATGCATAGATATGGTCCATATCGAAGTGCCAGCGCGGGTAGAGGTTGTCTTCGTTCTCCTGCTTGTACGAACCCACCCAGGCATCGGCCTCGCCGCGCTTGACCAGCCCGACCGCACGGCTGTAAGGCGCGCTCGTTACCTCGACCTTCACCCCGGCCGGCTCGAACACCTTGCGCAGCACGTCCCAGGCAACCCCTGTGCCATTGGCATTGGTGTAGTCGATCCACTCCTCGCTGACCAGCCGCACCTGCTTCGGCAGCTCGGCCGCCCCGGCGCTCCAGGGCAGGAAAACCAGTATCAGCGCCAGTAGCACAGTCCGTATGGCCATCGACCCGCTCCCTGTATCAGGCAACCGCCCAAACCAGCACTTGCATGCCCAGCCAGGCAAACACGCCAGCCAGGATATCGTCGAGCATGATGCCGACACCGCCGTGCACATGGCGGTCGATCCAGCGGATCGGCCAAGGCTTGAGGATGTCGAAGAAGCGGAACATCAGGAACCCTGCGAGCAGCCACTGCCAACCTTCGGGCACCAGCCACAAGGTGATCCACATGCCGACCATCTCGTCCCAGACGATGCCTTCATGATCGTGCACGCGCAAGTCGTTCGCCACCTTGCCGCACAGCCAGAAGCCGAACAGCATGGTGATTCCCAGCAGCAGCCAGTAGCCCCAATCCGGCAGCATCTGCCACAGCGGGATGAACGGCAGCGCCACCAGCGAGCCCCAGGTGCCCGGCGCCTTGGGCAAGGTACCTGAGCCGAAGCCGAACGCGATGAAGTGCCATGGATTGCGCCAGACCGAAGGCGGAACGAACTCCGCAGGCACCTGATTGGGGTGGTCGGTCACGGTGTCTCCCTGAAATGTTGATAGCCCCGTTGCGTGGGGGTGATGTCACGACCCTGGCGATCACGCAGCGTGACGCCCTGCCCGTCCAGGACGCGGCCGATGACATGGACATGGATGAACCCCGGCAGCTGCAATGCCTGGTGTTGCGCGGCGGGGATGGTGAAGGCCAGCACGTAGTCGTCGCCGCCGGTGAGCGCCGCGTGCACGGCAGCGTCACGCCCGAGGAAAGCCTCCAGTTCGGTAGATACCGGAACCTGATGCTGGTTCACTTCAAGGGCGACGCCCGAGGCCCGGGCGATATGACCGCAGTCGGCAAGTAGGCCGTCGGAAACGTCCAGCGCCGCCGTGGCCTGGCCACGCAGCAACTGGCCCAAGGTGAGCTGCGGCATCGGCGACCAGTACTGTGCAAGCAGCGCCTGGGCCTGTTCAGCCGGCGCCTGGCGCTCGCCCAACACCAGCGGCAAGGCCCCTGCGGCGTTGCCCAGGTTGCCGCCGACACACAGCAGGTCGCCCGGCCTGGCACCGTCACGGCGCAAGGCCTGCCCGGCCGGAACCCGGCCAAACACGGTGACGGTGATGCTCAGGGGGCCGCGGGTGGTGTCGCCGCCGATCAGGCTCATGCGACAGCGGTGGGCCATGCGCTGCAGGCCTTCAGCATAGGCTTGCAGCCAATGCGCACTGACCTCGGGCAAGGTCAGGGCCAGGGTGAAGCCGATGGCAGTCGCGCCCATGGCCGCCAGGTCGCTCGCGGCCACGGCCAACGAGCGCTGGCCGAGCAGCGAGGGGTCGCAGACTGCCGGGAAGTGCACACCTGCGACCAGCGTGTCGGTGGAGACTGCCAGCTGTTCGCCGGCCGGCAGCTCCAGCAGGGCGCAATCGTCGCCGATCCCCAGGGCCACGCCGTCACCGCCCTGCGCACAAGGCGCGGCGGCAAAGAAGTGGCGGATCAGCTCGAACTCACCCATGGCTCGTCAGCGCCGCGATCAGCGCTTGTTGGCCTTGACTTCAGCTTCGCGCAGGTTGGGCGCGAGCTTGTCGAGCACACCGTTGACGAACTTGTGGCCATCGGTGGCACCGAAGACCTTGGCCAGCTCCACGCCTTCGTTGATCACCACGCGGTACGGTACGTCGACGCGCTTGATGAACTCCCAGGTGGACAGACGCAGCACGGCCAGCTCGACCGGGTCGAGTTCGTCCAGTGCCAGGTCCAGGCAAGGGCTGAGTGCGCTGTCGATTTCGCCCTTGATTGCCGGAACCCCGTGGAGGATTTCGCGGAAATAGGCACCGTCGACATCGGAGAAATCGTTATCGACCCGGAACTGAGCCTCGATCTCGTTCAGCGAATGCTGCGCCATGTGCCACTGGTAGAGCGCTTGCGTGGCGAGCTTGCGGGCTTCGCGACGCTTGGCACTCTTGGAGGGCTTGCCGGCATCCGCAGGTTTTGGATCGCGCGGGTTGAAACGATCGCTGTCGTCGCTAATCACTTGGCCTCCAACTGCGCCAGCAGGCTGACCATTTCCAGGGCGGACAGGGCAGCTTCGGCACCTTTGTTACCGGCTTTGGTGCCGGAACGCTCGATGGCTTGCTCGATGGAGTCGACGGTCAGCACGCCGAAGGATACCGGAACGCCGAACTCCATGGACACCTGGGCCAGGCCCTTGGTGCATTCGCCCGCCACGTATTCGAAGTGCGGGGTACCGCCACGGATCACTGCACCCAAGGCGATGATCGCGCTGTAATCGCCTTGCTGGGCGACTTTCTGTGCCACCAGCGGGATCTCGAAGGCACCCGGGGCACGGATAATGGTGATGTCGCTTTCGCTGACGCCATGGCGAACCAGGGCATCGACGGCACCGCTCACCAGGCTTTCGACGACGAAGCTGTTGAAGCGGCCAACCACCAAAGCATAGCGACCTTTGGGGGCGATGAAGGTACCTTCGATGGTCTTCAGGGTCATTCCGGTATTCTCATATTAAAGAGCGAGGCCGCACCAGGCGGCCTTCGGGAGGGTTCGGACACGAGCGCCAGGACAATGCTGGCGCACCTGTGTCACTCGGAGGGCACGTATTCTACAACTTCCAGATCGAATCCGGATATCGCGTTGAACTTCATCGGCGAGCTCATCAGGCGCATCTTGCGCACACCGAGGTCGCGCAGGATCTGCGAACCGGCACCCACGGTGCTGTAGGTGCTCGGCACCTTGGCCTGCACATCGCCCGCGCTTTCGCGGATATGCGCCAGCAGCACATCGCCGTCCAGCGGGTGGCCCAGCAGCAGCACCACGCCGCTGCCGGCCTCGGCCACTGCGGCCATGGCCGCGCGCAGGCTCCAACGGCCCGGCTGCTTGACCAGCAGCAGGTCACGCAGCGGATCCATGTTGTGCACACGCACCAGGGTCGGCTCTTCGGCGCAGATCTTGCCCAGCGTCAGCGCCATGTGCACGTCGCCTTCCACCGAGTCACGGTAGGTGACCAGGTTGAACTGGCCCAGCTCGCTTTCGACCGGCTGTTCGGAGACGCGCTGCACGGTGCGCTCGTGGATCATGCGGTAGTGGATCAGGTCGGCGATGGTGCCGATCTTGAGGTTGTGCTCGGCGGCGAACACTTCCAGCTCGGCGCGGCGCGACATGGTGCCGTCGTCGTTCATCACTTCGCAGATGACGCCACTCGGCTCGAAACCGGCCATGCGCGCCAGGTCGCAGGCCGCTTCGGTGTGGCCGGCGCGGGCCAGGGTGCCGCCAGGCTGGGCCATCAGCGGGAAGATGTGGCCAGGGCTGACGATGTCCTCGGCCTTGGCGTCCTTCGCGGCGGCAGCCTGCACGGTGCGGGCGCGGTCAGCGGCGGAGATGCCGGTGGTGACGCCCTCGGCGGCCTCGATCGACACGGTGAACTTGGTGCCGAAGCCGGAGCCGTTGCGCGGCGCCATCAGCGGCAGCTTGAGCGTTTCGCAGCGCTCGCGGGTCATCGGCATGCAGATCAGGCCACGGGCGTGCTTGGCCATGAAGTTGATGTGCTCGGGCAGGCAGCACTCGGCTGCCATGATGATGTCGCCTTCGTTTTCGCGGTCTTCGTCATCCATGAGGATAACCATTTTGCCCTGGCGGATGTCTTCGACCAGTTCTTCGATGCTGTTGAGCGCCACGCGGCACCCCCTTCTCAATCAGGATTTCAAGAAGCCGTTGGCGGCCAGGAAGCTTTCGGTGATGCCACTGCCTTTGCTCGGCTCGGCGGCCTTGTCGCCCAGCAGCAGACGCTCCAGGTAACGGGCCAGCAGGTCGACCTCAAGGTTCACCCGACGACCTGCACGGTAGTCGGCCATGATGGTTTCGGACAGGGTGTGCGGGACGATGGTCAGCTCGAACTCAGCGCCATCGACCTCATTGACCGTCAGGCTGGTGCCATCGACGGTGATCGAGCCCTTGTGGGCAATGTACTTGGCCAGCTCTTTCGGGGCGCGCACGCGGAACTGGATGGCGCGGGCGTTATCGCTGCGCGAGATGATTTCGCCGACACCGTCGACGTGGCCGCTGACCAGGTGGCCGCCCAGGCGGGTGGTGGGGGTCAGGGCTTTTTCCAGGTTGACCCGGCTGCCGCTCTTGAGCTCGACCATGGCGGTGCGCTTGAGGGTCTCGACGCTGACGTCGGCCCAGAAGCCATCGCCTGGCAGTTCCACGGCGGTCAGGCACACGCCGTTGACCGCGATACTGTCGCCGAGCTTGACGTCGCCCAGGTCGAGCTTGCCGGTTTCGACGTAGACGCGCACGTCACCGCCCTTGGGGGTCATGCTGCGAATGGTGCCGATGGATTCGATGATGCCGGTGAACATGGTGTTCTCCTCAGGTACGGGCTGCGCGAAGCAAGCCCGGCATTATACGCCGGGCGCGGGCAAGGGGATGGCCGTGACTCGCCAGTCATCGCCCACGGCGCGCATTTCGATGATCTTCAGCCGCGGCGCTTCGCTCATGTGCTCCAGCGGCCACTCCAGCAACGGGCGGGCTTGGGAGCCGAGGAACGTGCCGGCGACGAACAGCTGGTATTCGTCGATCAGGCCGTGGCGAGCGAAGGCGCCGACCAGACCGGCGCCCGCTTCGAGCAGGACCTCGCTGGCACCGCGCTCGGCCAGCAGGCGCAGCAGCGCAGGCAAGTCGACCTGGCCATCGCTGCCGGGCAGCACCAGCAACTCGTGGCCGGCGGCGGCGTAGCGCGGGTCCTGCGCGGCGGCGGTAACTACCAGCGCCGGACCGGCCTGAAAGAACGGGGCGTCCAGCGGCAGGCGCAGACGGCCATCGATCAACACCCGCAGCGGCGGGCGCGACACGGCCAGCGCAGTCATTTCGTCGTCCAGGCCAAGCTCGGCGGCGCGCACGGTCATCCGCGCGTTGTCGGCCAGCACGCTCTGGGCGCTGGTCAGCACCACGCTGGAGCGGGCGCGCAGGCGCTGTACCGCGGCGCGCGCAGCGGGGCCGGTAATCCACTGGCTCTCGCCGCTGGCCATGGCAGTGCGGCCATCCAGGCTCATCGCCAGCTTGGCACGAACGAATGGCAGCCCATGTTCCATGCGCTTGAGAAAGCCCGGGTTGAGCGCGCGGGCTTCGGCCTCGAGCACGCCACTGGCAACCTCGATACCGGCTTCGACCAGCCGACCCAGGCCACGCCCGGCCACCTGCGGGTTGGGGTCTTGCATCGCCGCCACCACCCGCGCCACACCTGCCTTGACCAGCGCCTCGGCGCACGGTGGCGTGCGGCCATGGTGACTGCAGGGCTCGAGGGTGACGTAGGCGCAGGCGCCACGCGCACGCTCACCGGCCTGGCGCAGGGCATGCACTTCGGCATGCGGCTCGCCGGCACGCACGTGCCAGCCCTCGCCGACCACTTCGCCGTCGCGAACGATCACGCAGCCCACCCGCGGGTTGGGATGGGTGGTGTACAGGCCCTTGCGGGCCAGTTCCAAGGCACGGGCCATGTAATGGGCGTCAAGCAACGCGGTCTGGCTGGACATGCTTACTCTTTGGCTGGCTCACGGGCCAGGCGGTCGATTTCTTCACGGAATTCGTCGAGGTCCTGGAAGCGCCGATACACCGAAGCGAAGCGGATGTAGGCAACTTCGTCGAGCTTGCGCAGCTCGGACATCACCAGCTCGCCGACCACCAGCGACTTCACTTCGCGCTCGCCGGTAGCCCGCAGGCGGCTCTTGATGTGCGCCAGCGCCGCTTCCAGGCGCTCGACGCCGACAGGGCGCTTCTCCAGCGCCCGTTGCATGCCGGCACGCAGTTTGTCTTCGTCGAAGGGCTGGCGCGTGCCGTCCTGCTTGATCAGCCGGGGCAAGACCAGTTCGGCGGTCTCGAAGGTGGTGAAGCGCTCGCCGCAGGCGACGCATTCGCGGCGGCGGCGGACCTGTTCGCCCTCGGCGACCAGTCGCGAATCGATGACCTTGGTGTCGTTGGCACCGCAAAAGGGACAGTGCATGGTGGCAGGCAACAAAAAAAGGGAGGGCCATGGTAGCGCATCCCACTGGCAAGACAAGCCAAAGGGGTTACCATCCAGAGAAATCTGCCTGTGAAGGATTACCCCATGCACCATCGAGCCCTCGTCGTCCTGTGCCTGGCCGGCCTGCTCGCCGCCTGCGGCAGCGACCGACCGAAGCCCGAGCAGCCTGTGGCGCCCAGCGCGCCCAAGACGGTCAAGAAGAGCGACGAACCGGGCCCGCTGCCGGCCTACCAGCGCGAACTCAGCGGCACCCTGATGGAAATCCCCGCAGGCGCCGAAGTCGAGCTGGCACTGCTGGTGATCGACGAGCGCGGCCGCCCCCAACGCCTGCTGGCCAGCAGCGACCTGACCGGCACCGGCCAGGCCCTGCCGTATCATCTGCGCTTCAACCCCGAGGCCTTTCCTGCCGGCGCCCGGGTCGAGTTGCGCGGGCGCGCCAGCCGTTCCGGCCAACTGATCATGCACCTGCCGCCGCAGCGCATCGTCCAGGCCGAAACCCAGACCACCGGCCCACTGCGTTTCGAGAAGGCGCCATAACGTGACCCCGCTACACCTGCAACAGGCCCTCAGCGGCCTGATTGGCGAAGCGCGCCTGGTCATCAGCGAATTGCCGGGCTGCGACCTCAAGCTGTGGCTGATCGACGCCGAGAACATGGACCGGGCATTCAGCCCCGACGAGACCCGGCGCATCCTCGACGAGCCCCCCTACTGGAGCTTCTGCTGGGCCAGCGGCCTGGCCATGGCCCGCTACCTGGCCCAACACCCCGAATGGGTACGTGACAAGCGCGTGCTGGACTTCGGCGCAGGTTCGGGGATCGCCGGCATCGCCGCAGCCCGTGCCGGTGCGCGCGAGGTGGTCGCCTGCGACCTCGACCCGCTGGCCCTGGACGCATGCCGCGCCAACGCTGCACTCAACGGCGTGACGCTGGGCTACAGCGAGGATTTTTTCGCCGAAGCGGACCGCTTCGACCTGATCCTCGTCGCCGACGTGCTGTACGACCGCGCCAACCTGCCCTTGCTCGATGCCTTTCTCGGCCGGGGTCGCCAGGCACTGGTCGCCGATTCGCGGGTACGCGACTTCAGCCACCCGCTCTATCGCCAGCTCGGCGTGCTCGACGCCCTGACCCTGCCAGACCTGGCCGAGCCGCACGAATTCCGCCGGGTCAGCCTGTACCACGCCAGCCGCGAGCCTTTATAGTGGTGCCATTCCGAATGTGCGAAAGCTGCGAGAGTTGCGATGAGCCAAGCTTCTTCTAATACCGCCACGCCCTACATCTTCGACGCCACCGATGCCAACTTCCAGCAACTGGTGATCGAGAACTCCTTCCACAAGCCCGTGCTGGTGGACTTCTGGGCCGAGTGGTGCGCGCCCTGCAAGGCGCTGATGCCGCTGCTGGCGAAGATCGCCGAGGGCTACCAGGGCGAGCTGCTGCTGGCCAAGATCAACTGCGATGTCGAGCAGCAGGTGGTGGCCCAGTTCGGTATCCGCAGCCTGCCGACCGTAGTGCTGTTCAAGGATGGCCAGCCGGTCGACGGCTTTGCCGGTGCCCAGCCGGAGTCGGCGATCCGCGCCATGCTCGAGCCGCATGTGCAGATGCCTGCCCCGCCGACTGCCTCGCCGCTGGAGCAGGCCAAGGCGCTGTTCGCCGAGAGCCGTTTCAGCGAAGCCGAAGCGCTGCTGCAGGCGGTGCTCGGTGAAGACAACAGTAACGCCGAGGCGCTGATCTACTATGGCCGCTGCCTGGCCGAGCGCGGCGACCTGGACGCAGCGCAGCAAGTGCTGGACGCAGTCAAGAGCGATGAGCACAAGGCCGCGCTGGCCGGTGCCAAGGCGCAACTGACCTTCCTGCGCCAGGCCGCCAGCCTGCCGGAGGCTGCCGAGCTCAAGAGCCGCCTGGCGCAGAACCCGCAGGATGACGAAGCGGCTTACCAGTTGTGCATCCAGCAACTGGCGCGCCAGCAGTACGAAGCTGCGCTGGACGGGCTGCTCAAGCTGTTCCAGCGCAATCGCGCCTATGACAACGGCCTGCCGCAGAAAGCCATGCTGCAGGTGTTCGACCTGCTCGGCGGCGACCATCCGCTGGTGGGTGTGTACCGCCGCCGGTTGTCTTCGGCGATGTTCTGAGCCCCAAGCCGCCACCTCCTGCTGGAGGTGGCATCCAGCCACGCACCGTCCCCGGCAACTAGCCTACCCAGCGATATACCGGCGCATCCGCACCGCTTTCCACCTTCACTTCACTGCTGTGGCGCAAACGCACCAGCAGCCGCTTGCCTGCCGCGACACTCCCGGCCAGCCCTTCCAGCCGCTCCAGCAACTCAGGCCCACTGAGCGCTCCGGCCTGACGCAACACCTCGCGCGCCGCCGACCACTGGCTATCGTCCTGCCGCGCTGGCGCAGTCACAGGCGTACTCGCCACCTCTGCCACCGCAGGCGCCTCTTCGAGCCTGCGCCCAAGCTGAGCCCACTCCGCCGGATCCAGTTCGATGGTCAGGTCCACCGGCCAGTCGCCGATCTGTCCTCGGATTCTCACACTGCCTTCCTTCAATCGCGGATCGATGACGTGCATGCTCCCACGACATGAAACCTGCGCCAAGCGTCTGGCATCGACAAGAAAAGTTGTTATAACATTACCAAAACTTTCCCGTCCGCTTCCGGAGTCGTCCATGCGCCGCCTGCTCCTCGCCTTGCCCTTCGCCCTGCTGCCCCTGGCCGTTGCCCAGGCCCATGAAGATCACGACCACGATCATGCCCACGGCACCTTGCCTGCCCACGAGCACGGCGTCGCACGCCTGAACGTCGGCCTGGATGGCAATACCCTGGAGCTGGCGCTGGAAAGCCCGGCGATGAATCTGGTCGGTTTCGAGCACATGCCGGGCAGCGATGCCGACAAGGCCAAGGTCGAGGCGGTGCGCAAGCAGCTCGAACAGCCGCTCAAGCTGTTCGGCCTGGCCAGCGCGGCCGGTTGCAAGGAAGACCAGCAGGAGCTGGAAAGCCCGCTGTTCGGTGACGAGCCATCGGCCAAGGACGACGACGGTGACGACGATCACGACCATGACCATGACCACGCGCATGAACACCAGCACAGCGAGATCCACGCGCACTACCAGCTGACCTGCGCAGCTCCGGCCAAGCTGACCCAGATCGACCTGTCGCCGCTGTACAAGGCGTACCCGCAAACCCAGAAGATCAATGTGCAGTTGGTCGGCCCGAACGGCCAGAAGGGCTTCGAAAGCACCCCGGCCAAGGCCGTGGTTGCGTTCTGAATGAGCCAGCCGCTGATCGAACTGCATGACCTGGTCTTTGCCTGGCCAGGCCAGCAGCCGTTGCTGAACATCCCCCAGTTCCGCCTGGAGGCCGGTGAGGCGCTGTTCCTCAAAGGCCCCAGCGGCAGCGGCAAGACCACCCTGCTCGGCCTGCTGGGCGGGGTCAACCTGCCCGACCAGGGCGAAGTGCAGCTGCTCGGGCAGAACCTGGCAGAGCTGGGCCAGGGCGCTCGCGACCGTTTCCGTGTCGACCACACCGGCTACATCTTCCAGCAGTTCAACCTGCTGCCGTTTCTCTCCGTGCAGGAAAACGTCGAGTTGCCCTGCCGCTTTTCGCGCAGCCGTGCCGAACGTGCCGCGCAGCGCCATGGCAGCATCCACCAGGCAGCGGCGCAGTTGCTCGCCCACCTGGGCCTGGGCGACCCCGATCTGCTCGCCCGGCGCGCCGACACCCTGTCGATCGGCCAGCAACAGCGGGTCGCCGCTGCGCGTGCACTGATCGGCCAACCGGAACTGGTGATCGCCGACGAGCCGACCTCCGCGCTCGACGCCGACACCCGCGAGGTGTTCATCCGCCTGCTGTTCGACGAATGCCGCGCCGCAGGCTCCAGCCTGCTGTTCGTCAGCCATGACCAGAGCCTGGCGCCCCTGTTCGACCGCGACCTGTCGCTGGCCGAGCTCAACCGCGCCGCCAAGCCTCGGGAGGCCTGATGTACCTGCTCCGTCTAGCCCTGGCCAGCCTGGCCAACCGCCGCTTCACTGCCTTCCTCACCGCCTTCGCCATCGCCTTGTCGGTGTGCCTGCTGCTGGCCGTGGAGCGCGTGCGTACCGAAGCCCGCGCCAGTTTCGCCAACACCATCAGCGGCACCGACCTGATCGTCGGGGCGCGCTCGGGGTCGGTCAATCTGCTGCTGTACTCGGTGTTCCGTATCGGCAACGCCACCAACAACATCCGCTGGGACAGCTTCGAGCATTACGCCAAGGACCCGCGGGTCAAGTGGGCGATCCCGATCTCCCTGGGCGACTCGCACCGCGGCTACCGGGTGATGGGCACCAACAGCGATTACTTCACCCACTACCAGTACGGCCGCCAGCAGCACCTGCAACTGAGCCAGGGCCGCCAGTTCGCCAACGACCCGTTCGAAGTGGTGCTTGGCGCCGAAGTGGCCGAAGCCCTGCACTACAAGCTCGGCGACAGCCTGGTGCTGGCCCACGGCATCGCCACCATCAGCCTGGTCAAGCACGACGACAAGCCCTTCACCGTGGTCGGCATCCTGCAGCGCACCGGCACCCCCGTGGACCGCACCCTGCACATCAGCCTGGCGGGGATGGAAGCCATCCACGTCGACTGGCAGAACGGCGTGCCGGCCCGCGGCGCCGCGCGCATCAGCGCCGACAAGGCGCGCACCATGGACCTTCAGCCCACCGCCATCACGGCCTTCATGCTCGGCCTGAACAGCAAGATCGCCACCTTCAGCGTGCAGCGCGAAATCAACGAATTCCGCAGCGAGCCGCTGCTGGCGATCTTGCCGGGCGTGGCCCTGCAAGAGCTGTGGAGCATGATGGGCATCGCCGAGCAGGCGTTGTTCGTGGTGTCGCTGTTCGTGGTACTGACCGGTTTGATCGGCATGCTCACGGCGATTCTCACCAGCCTCAACGAACGGCGACGCGAAATGGCCATCCTCCGCTCGGTGGGTGCGCGCCCCTGGCATATCGCCGGGCTGCTGGTGCTCGAAGCGCTGGCGCTGTCGGTCAGCGGTATCGTCGCCGGGCTGGGATTGCTCTATGGGGGAATCGCCTTGGCCCAGGACGCGGTACAGTCCAACTACGGGCTGTTCCTGCCGCTGGCCTGGCCAAGCCCGCACGAATGGACGTTGCTGGCGATCATCCTCGGTGCGGCGCTGCTGATGGGCAGTGTTCCGGCCTGGCGTGCCTACCGGCAGTCGTTGGCCGATGGCCTGTCGATCCACCTCTGAGAGTTTGTCATGTCGATCCCTGTGGGAACGGGCTTGCCCGCGAAGAGAGCACTACAGATCCTCCTGCTGTTGCTGCTGGTGCTGATCATCCCGGCCTGGGCGGACGAGCCGCGCGAGCTGGACTGGCCGGCACTGATCCCCGAGGGCGCGCCAGTCATCCCCCCACAGCTCACCCCGCTGCATGACCTCTCGCAGATGGGCAACTCGCTGGGCGACGCGCTCGCGGCCGAGTCTGCCCCGGCAGCCCGCCAGCAGGCGCCCGACGCCCCCGTGGTGAAAGCACTGGACGGGCAGCAGGTCAAACTGCCCGGCTACATCGTGCCGCTGGAAGTCAGCGAAGAAGGTCGCACCACCGAGTTTCTCCTGGTGCCCTACTACGGCGCCTGCATCCACGTGCCGCCGCCGCCGTCCAACCAGATCGTGCACATCTTCAGCGAGATGGGCGTGCGCGTCGAAGACCTGTACCAGCCCTACTGGATCGAGGGACGCATGCAGGTCAAGAACACCAGCAGCGAGCTGGCCGACGCCGGTTACCAGATGGAAGCCGAGAAAATCTACGCATATGAGCTGAAATGAGAACTGTGTCGCCCGTGTGAAGCCCGCTTCGTTGAGCTGAGTCAAACAATGTGTTTGGACGGCTCCTTACCATTGGACTACTCGATTACTTACGTCCTTTGGGAGCTTCCATGAACAAGACATTGCTCGGTGCCTCGCTCGTCGCGTTGGCGCTCGCAGCCCCCGTTGCCCACGCCCACCAGGCGGGTGACTTCATCATGCGTGCCGGCGCCATCACCACTGCGCCGAACGAAAGTAGCAGTGACCTCAAGCTCGACGGCGCCAAGGTCTCCGGCACCAAAGCCACCCTCGACAGCGACACCCAGCTGGGCCTGGCCTTCGCCTACATGCTCACCGACCACGTCGGCATCGAGCTGCTCGCTGCCACGCCGTTCAAGCACACCGTGGGCGTCAAGGGCCTGGGCGGCGGGCTCGACGGCAAGCTGGCCGACATCAAGCAACTGCCACCGACCCTGTCGCTGCAGTACTACCCGATGGAAGCCTCGTCGAAGTTCCAGCCCTATGCCGGTATCGGCATCAACTACACGCTGTTCTTCGATGAAGACCTCAGCAGCGCCCGCAAGCAGCAGGGCTTCAGCAACATGAAGCTGCAGGACTCCATCGGCCTGGCTGGCCAGTTGGGCATGGACTACATGCTGACCGACAACCTGCTGGTCAACGCCGCGGTCTGGTACGTCGACATCGACACCAAGGCCACCATCGACGGTCCGAGCGCCCTGGGCGTGGGCAAGACCAAGGTCAACGTCGATGTCGATCCGTGGGTCTACATGGTCGGTATCGGCTACAAGTTCTGACACGCAACGCACTCAGGCCCCGCCGTACAGCGGGGCCTCTGGCTGCCGCTCAGCCCTGGCGGTGCAGCCACCACCAATACCCCCACGCCAACGCGCTGACTCCAGCCCCCAGCCCACACACCGCGCCCC
>NZ_JACVTY010000052.1:0-24956 GCF_016624805.1 Pseudomonas sp. S44 | reverse complement strand
AAAGCCGGGTAGCCGAGGCTTGCTCGGCATGGGCCGCGGGGGGGGGGGGGGCCCCCCCCCCCCCCCCGGGGGGGGGGGGGCCCCCCCGCGAAGCAGTCGCCGCTTAGTCCGTGCCGTACTTCGGCGAACGCGGCCCATACAGGATCCCGCCGTTCGGGTTCGGCGACAGCAGGCGCGCGCTGGTGATACCCGCGATCGGATAACCGGCGTCTTCCTGCACGCTGCTGATGACCTGGTTCACTGCCGCAGTGATCAGCATGCCGATCAGGCCGCCCTGGTTCTGCCGGCCTTCTTCGCTGGAGGCGGATGCAGTACCGGTCCACAGCGTGGTGCCGGACTTCAGGTCGACCAGCTTGGCACTGGCGGTCACGATGGTTGCGCTGCTCAGCACCATGTAGCGGGTGCCGTAGTCGCTGACGGTCACGTACAGCGCCGCATCGGCGCCGAAGATCTCGTGCAGCTTGGCCATCGGCAGCTCATGGATGTCAGCCGGGGTGGTCATGCCGTTCTGGCGGAAGGTCTCGGCGACCAGCGCCACCGGCATCACGTAGTAACCGGCTTCGGCCAGGGGGTAGGTGACCTGCGCGAGCATGCTGTAGCTGGCCTTGACGTCCGGTGAGTTGTTCAGCGGCGGCACGATCAGGATCGACTTCGGACGGCTCTGCTTGAAGGCCGCGTAGTCGGTGGTCTTGCGCTCGGCACAGCCGGCGAACAGGGCCAGCACGCAGGCGCCGACGATCAGTTGGGTAAGGCGCTTGATCACTGCTTCGCTCCTTGCGTGGCGTTCTTCATCAGGAAGTCCATGTACGCCGCCGACTCAGGGAACAGCGCCTTCTCGGTGCGGAACTGCTGGATCATCTGGTCGTCCTTGCCCAGGCTCGAGTAGAGCAGGCCCAGTTGCGCGTGATACCCCGGAGGGACGGCGCCGTTCTTGGCCTTGATCTTCTCCAGGTCGCGTTCCAGGGCGATGACCTGTTCTTCCTTGGACTGGTCGTTGAAGTATTCGCGCACTTGCGGCTGGTAGCTTTCCCACTGGTACAGCGGCTTCTGCGAGTTGCAACCGACCAGCAGGGCGCTGGCCAGCATGAGCCCGGCGCCAGTGCGCCAGGCCGAGCGGGTGATGCTCATCTACGTGCTTCCTTGTCGTTGTCGTCTTGCTGCAGGGTCTTACTGCGCTTGCGGCTTCCACTGGCCGCTTTCGACAGCGCCGACCAGCTTGTTCACCGCTTCGCGCATGGCCAGGTCGAGAACCTTGCCGTTGAGGGTGGAGTCGTAGCTGGCGGTACCGCCGAAGCCGATGACTTCACGGTTGGACAGGGCGTATTCGCCGGCGCCCTGGCTCGAATAGACCACTTCGGAGGTGCTGATGTTGACGATGTTCAGCGCGACCTTGGCGTAGGCGATCTGGGTCTTGCCGCGACCGAGGATGCCGAACAGCTGGTGGTCACCGACTTCCTTGCGGCCGAATTCGGTAACGTCGCCCGTCACCACGAAATCGGCGCCCTTCAGGCGCTGGACCTGGCCTTTGATTGCGGCTTCCTGCTGGATCTCACCCATGTTGTCGCGGTCCAGCACGTTGAAACGGCCGGTCTGCTGCAGGTGGGTGATCAGGATGGTCTTGGCCTGGCCGCCGAGGCGGTCGACGCCGTCGGAGAAGATGCCGCGCATGTAGCTCGAACGGTTGTCGAACTTGCCTACGGCGATCGGTGCACGCACGCCGCTGTACGGGCGGCTGACGCTTTCGACCTGTTGTACGGCCACAGCGGTGGAAGTTTCGGTAGCGCAGCCGGCGATGGACCCGAGCGCGACGGCAGCTGCCAGCACGAGTCCTTGTGATGCGTATTTCACGCGAGTTCTCCAGGTAAATAGCAACTATTTGCAACGGGCGTGCATTCTGCCACGTTGTGTCGGCAGCCTAGAGAGAAAGTTGAGGGCGGGACAGTGAAAAATAATGGCATTGCGCCATGTTTCATTGTTCTGGTTCGGCCAAGCCTGCGCGATCCTTGGAAGAGCAAGCTTGTCGGGGCGCAGAATATCAGCGGACACCCACATGGCCGGTGCCATTACCGCGGTGTACTTTTCGCGGGCAAGCCCGCTCCTACGGGTCTTGCAGGAGCGGGCCCGCGATCAACGCATCAGTGACGCTTGCGATTGGTGATCAGGGTGCCCACGCCGCTGTCGGTGAAGATCTCCAGCAGCACCGCGTTCGGTACGCGGCCATCGATGATGTGCGAACTGTTCACGCCACCCTGCACGGCTTCCAGTGCGCACTTGATCTTCGGCAGCATGCCACCGTAGATGGTGCCGTCGGCGATCAGCTCGTTGACCTGCTCGGTGGTCAGGCCGGTGAGAACCTGGCCCTGCTTGTCCATCAGGCCGGCAATGTTGGTCAGCAGCATCAGCTTCTCGGCTTTCAGGGCTTCGGCGACCTTGCCGGCGACCAGGTCAGCGTTGATGTTGTACGACTCGCCGTTGGCACCCACGCCGATCGGCGCGATTACCGGGATGAAGTCGCCCTTGACCAGCATGTTCAGCAGCTCGGTGTTCACGCCCACGACTTCGCCGACATGGCCGATGTCGATGATTTCCGGGGTGGTCATCTCTGGGGTCTGGCGGCTGACGGTGAGCTTCTTGGCGCGGATCAGCTCCGCATCCTTGCCGGTCAGGCCGATGGCGCTGCCGCCGTGGCGGTTGATCAGGTTGACGATATCCTTGTTGACCTGGCCGCCCAGGACCATCTCTACCACGTCCATGGTCGCCGAATCGGTGACGCGCATGCCGTCGATGAAGTGGCTCTCGATCGACAGGCGCTTGAGCAGGTCGCCGATCTGCGGGCCGCCGCCGTGTACGACGACCGGGTTGATGCCCACCGCCTTCATCAGCACGATGTCACGGGCAAAGCCGGTCTTGAGCTCTTCGCTCTCCATCGCGTTGCCGCCGTACTTGATCACCAGGGTCTTGCCGACAAAGCGGCGGATGTAGGGCAGCGCTTCGGACAAAACCTCGGCTACATGGGAAGCGGCATCGCGATCGAGGGTCATGCAGGGCTCCAGTGAGGAACAGATAGTCGGTCAGAACGGCAGTTGCAGGCCGGGATCGACCCGCAGCAACTGCGTGCGGAATACAGCCTTGATACGGTCGAGTTCTGCCTCGCTGTCGGCCTCGAAGCGCAGTACCAGCACCGGTGTGGTGTTGGAGGCGCGGACCAGGCCCCAGCCGTGTGGGTAGTCGACCCGCACACCGTCGATGGTGGTCAGGTTGGCTTCGCCCCAGTCGGCGTCGCGTTGCAGTGCATCAATGATGCTGAATTTACTCTCGTCGGTCACATCGATGTTGATTTCCGGTGTGGAAATATCGTTCGGGAACGCGGCGAACAGGCTTTCGGCATCCTGGTCGGCCTTGCTGAGGATTTCCAGCAGGCGCGCGGCACTGTAGATGCCGTCGTCGAAACCGTACCAGCGTTCCTTGATGAAGATGTGTCCGCTCATCTCACCGGCCAGCAGCGAGCCGGTCAGTTTCATCTTCTTCTTGATCAACGAATGACCGGTCTTCCACATCAGGGCGCGGCCGCCGTGCTCTTTGATCAGTGGAGTCAGGCGACGGGTGCATTTGACGTCGAAGATGATCTCGGCGCCGGGGTTGCGCGACAGCACGTCCTGGGCGAAGAGCATCAGCAGGCGATCGGGGTAGACGATGCTGCCGGTGTTGGTGACCACGCCCACGCGGTCACCGTCGCCGTCGAAGGCCAGGCCGATGTCGGCGCCGGTTTCCCTGACCTTGGCGATCAGGTCTTCGAGGTTCTCCGGCTTGCCCGGGTCCGGGTGGTGGTTGGGAAAGTTGCCGTCGACCTCGCAGAACAGCGGGATCACCTCGCAGCCGAGGGCCTCGATCAGTTGCGGGGCGATCACCCCGGCGGCGCCGTTGCCGCAGTCGACCACGACCTTGAGCTTTTTCGACAGCTTCACGTCGCCGGTGATCTGCTGGTAGTAGCGCTCGAGGATCTCGACCTTCTCCACGTGGCCTTCGCCGCGCGGTACGTCGTTGGTCTTGAGGCGGGTCAGCAGGGCCTGGATCTGCTCGTTGGCGAGGGTGTCGCCGGCGATGACGATCTTGAAGCCGTTGTAGTCCGACGGGTTATGGCTGCCGGTGAGCATCACGCCTGACTTACCGGCCAGCACATTGGCGGCGTAGTACAGCGCGGGGGTGGGCACCAGGCCGACGTCGCTGACCTGGCAACCGGCATCGGCCAGGCCCTGGATCAGTTGCTCGACCAGCATCGGACCGGACAGGCGGCCGTCGCGGCCCACGGAAATTTTCGGCTCGCCCTGGGCCAGGGTCTGGGCGCCGATGGCGCGGCCGATCCAGTAGGCGGTTTCGGCGTGCAGCGTCTTGCCGACGATGCCGCGGATGTCATAGGCACGGAAGATGCTGTCTGGCAATGCGGGTACCAGCTGGGCCATGTCGTTCATCTCTGGGGACTCCAAGGGGTCAAAGGCTTCTGGGTAAGCGCAAACTGAACGCTTGGACGGTAGATAGCCCCGAGAGTTCGCCGTCCATGGCCCCGACGGTCGGCTCAGCGGGTACCGGAATGACCGAAACCGCCGCTGCCACGCTGGGTTTCGTCGAAGGCTTCGACGATGTCGAAATGCGCCTGCACCACCGGTACCAGGATCAGCTGGGCGATGCGCTCGCCGATGCTGATGGTGAACGGCGTGTTGCCGCGGTTCCAGCACGAGACCATGAGCTCGCCCTGGTAGTCCGAGTCGATCAGGCCGACCAGGTTGCCCAACACTACGCCGTGCTTATGACCAAGGCCCGAGCGCGGCAGGATCATCGCTGCCAGGCCTGGATCGCCGATGTAGATCGACAGGCCGGTGGGGATCAGCAGGGTCTGGCCCGGCTCGAGGACGGTGTCTTCCTTGAGCAGGGCGCGCAGGTCCAGGCCAGCGGAGCCGGGGGTGGCGTATTGCGGCAGGGGGAATTCGGTACCCAGGCGTGGGTCGAGGATCTTGGCTTGAAGAGCGTGCATGGAACTTATTGAACCTGATTGAGCCGTTCGGCGATGAAGGCGACCAGTTGCCGGGCGATCTTGCCCTTGCTGGTCTGCGCGAAGAGGGTCTGGTGCTGCTGGCGGTCGATTACGGTCAGGGCGTTTTCCTCGCTGTTGAAGCCGATGCTGGGGTTGGCCACATCATTGGCGACGATCAGGTCGAGGTTCTTGTCCTTGAGCTTGCGCGTTGCGTAATCGAGCAGGTGCTCGGTCTCGGCTGCGAAACCGACGCTGAACGGGCGGTCGGCACGGCCAGCGAGGGTGGCAAGGATATCCGGATTGCGCACCATCTGCAGCAGCATGCCGTCGCCGGTCGTAGGGTCTTTCTTGAGCTTTTGCGGGGCGACCACCTCGGGACGGTAGTCCGCGACCGCTGCCGAGGCGATGAACAGGTCGCACGGCATGGCTGCTTCACAGGCCGCGAGCATGTCCCGCGCGCTCACCACGTCGATGCGGTTGACCCGGTCGGGGGTCTGCAGGTGCACGGGGCCGGTGACGAGGGTCACCCGGGCCCCGGCTTCGGCGGCCGCTTCGGCCAGGGCAAAGCCCATCTTCCCGGAACTATGATTGGTGATGTAGCGCACCGGATCGATGTTTTCCTGGGTCGGGCCGGCGGTGATCAGCACGTGCTTGCCGGTCAGGGCCTGGCGCTTGAAGCTCTCGGCGGCGCACCAGGCAAGATCGGTGGCTTCGAGCATGCGGCCCAGGCCGACGTCGCCACAGGCCTGGCTGCCGGAGGCCGGGCCGAATACCTGGATGCCACGGCGCTTGAGCAGCTCGAGGTTGTCCTGGGTGGCCGGGTCGCGCCACATGGCCTGGTTCATGGCCGGGGCGACGGCGACGGTAGCGTCGGTGGCCAGCACCAGCGTGGTCAGCAGGTCATCGGCCATGCCCTGGGCCATGCGCGCCATCAGGTCGGCGGTGGCCGGGGCGATCAGCACCAGGTCGGCCCACTTGGCCAGTTCGATATGACCCATTGCAGCCTCGGCGGCAGGGTCGAGCAGGTCCATGTGCACCGGGTGGCCGGAGAGCGCCTGCAGGGTCAGCGGAGTGATGAACTCGGCGCCCCCGCGGGTCATGACGACACGCACCTGCGCGCCGTGTTCCAGGAGTCGGCGAATCAGCTCGGCGCTCTTGTAGGCGGCAATGCCGCCACCCACGCCGAGAACGATGCGCTTGCGATACAGCCGCTGCATAGGCTTGCCTTTTTCCAGTGAAAGCGGGCGGCGACGTTTGAAATTGCCTGCGGCAGAACGTCGCATTTAACGAGGCGAAATAGATTAACACAGGGCTTGAAGGCGCCGCAGTACAACGCAAGGAGGGGTATGAACATCAGGGAATGGCCGCTGGACGAGCGGCCGAGGGAGAAGTTGCTGGCGCGTGGGGCGCAGGTGTTGTCGGATGGGGAGTTGTTGGCAGTGCTGTTAGGCTCGGGCGTTGCCGGGCGCAACGTGGTCGACCTGGCGCGCAGCCTGCTCAAGCGCTTTGGCGGGTTGCGGGCGTTTCTCGAGGCCGACCGCGCCGCGCTGCTGCGCGAGCCGGGCATCGGGCCGGTGAAGTACGCGCAATTGCAGGCACTGCTGGAGATCGGACGACGCTACCTGGACGAAACCATCGAACGCGCGCCGGCGCTGGAAAGCCCCGCGGCGGTGCGGCGCTACCTGAAGTCGATGCTGCGCCATGAACGCTGCGAGGTGTTCGGCTGCCTGTTCCTGGACACCCGGCACCGGCCCGTGGCGTTCGAGATCCTGTTTCGCGGCACGATAGACCGGGCCAGCATCTATCCGCGTGAAGTGGTACGCCGGTCGCTGCTGCATAACGCGGCGGCGTTGATCATCTGTCACAACCACCCGTCGGGCAACAGCGCGCCGAGCCAGGACGATGTCCACCTGACTCGCACGTTGAAGCAGGCGCTGGCGCTGATCGATGTGCGTGTGCTCGACCACGTGATCGTCGGCGATGGCGAGCCGTTGTCGATGGTGGAACAGGGTTGGATCGGGGCGTAATGGAGGCAGTGCCGGCCTTTTCGCGGGTAAATCGCAGCGGCGAAAAGGCCGACACCGAATGCCAGTCAGCGCTCCACCGACACCTTGCTGAAGTCCACCCGCCCGAACGGGCTCACCTGATAGCCCTCGACGCCCTTGCTCAGCAGGGTCGAGGCGGTCGGGTGGGCCAACGGCAGCCACAGCGCCTGTTGTTGGATCAGCGTCTGCGCCTGCTGGTACAGACGGCTGCGCACGCTCTGGTCGTTGGTGGTGCGTCCTGCGTTGATCAACTGGTCGAGACGGCTGTCGCAGAAACGCGCGAAGTTGGTCCCGGACTTGACCGCCGCGCACGAGAATTGCGGGCTGAGGAAGTTGTCCGGGTCGCCGTTGTCGCCCGCCCAGCCCATGAACAGCAGGTCATGTTCACCGGCCTTGGCCCGGCGGATCAGCTCGCCCCACTCGATCACTCGGATCTCGGCCTTGATGCCGATTTTCGCCAGGTCGGCCTGGAGCATTTGTGCGCCGAGGCTAGGGTTGGGGTTGAGCAGGCTGCCCGACGGGCGGGTCCAGATCGTGGTGCTGAAGCCGTCGGCCAGGCCGGCCTTGGTCAGCAACGCCTTGGCCTTCTTCAGGTCCAGCGCGTAGCCGGGCAGGTCCTTGGCGTAACTCCAGGTATTGGGCGGGTAGGGGCCGTTGGCGGCGATGGCGGTGTCATCGAACACGGCCTTGAGGTAGGCCGGTTTGTCGAAGGCGAGGTTGATCGCCTGGCGCACTTCGGGTTTGTCCAGCGGCGGGTGCTCGCTGTTGATGGCCACGAAGGCGGTCATGAAGGCCGGGGTGGAGGCTACCTTCAGCTTGTCGTTCTTCGCGGCTTCGGCGATGTCCAGCGGCTTGGGCGACAGGGCTACCTGGCATTCGTTGCGCTTGAGCTTCTGCAGGCGCACGTTCGGGTCGGTGGTGATGGCGAACACCAGCGGGTCGACCGCAGGCTTGCCGTCGAAGTAGTCGGGGTTGGCGCGATAACGCACCAGGGCGTCCTTCTGGAAGCGCTGGAAGACGAACGGGCCGGTGCCGATGGGCTGGCTATTGAGCTTCTCGGGCGTGCCGGCCTTGAGCAGCTTGTCGGCATACTCGGCCGAGTAGATCGAGGCGAAGCCCATGCTCAGGGTGGCCAGGAAGGTCGCGTCCGGATGGGTGAGGGTAAAGCGCACGCTCTGTGGATCGGGCGCCTCGATCGACTTGATCAGGTTGCCCAACTGCAGCGACTGGGCATGCGGATAACCGCCGGGTGCGGTCTTGTGCCAGGCATGGGCGGGGTAGAGCATGCGCTGGAAGCTGAACAACACGTCGTCGGCGTCCAGTTCGCGGGTCGGCTTGAAGTAGTCGGTGCTGTGGAACTTCACGCCGCCGCGCAACGTGAAGTCATAGACCAGGCCGTCTTTGGAGACCGTCCAGCTTTGTGCAAGGCTCGGCACCACCTTGCCCTGGGCCGCGTCGAACTCGACCAGGCGGTTCATCAGCACATCGGCCGAGGCGTTGGTGGTGGTCAGCGAGTTGTACTGAACCACGTCGAAACCTTCCGGGCTGGCCTCGGTGCACACCGACAGCGGAGCTGCCTGGGCGATGCCTGCGGCGAGCAGGGAAGTGAATAGAACGGAAAGGGCGGCGACGCGCATGGTGGATCCTCGGCTGGTCAGGGGCCCATCTGCCAGTGCAGTCTGGAGGCGGAAACGTCCTACCCTAGTGCGCCAGTCGGGAAATGACCACCTGATTTTTATGCTGCGCGGCGACGAGCGGTCGACAGTGCGCGGGCCTTGTCGCTATGCTGGCCGGGCGCGATCGGCCCGATCGGAATGTGCATCTTCTGTTGTTGTGGCCGACCCTTTCTGGTATAAAGCAGCGCTCTTTTCTAGGGGCTCGGCCTGTCGCTCATTTGAGCCGGTTCGATAAGACCCCCGGAAACACGGCGCCTTGGCGCCATAGACTGAGAGATTAAGCGGCCAACCCATGCCGGGTTGGGCATGTGGTTTTAGAGGGCTGAGGCATGTCGAGAGTCTGTCAAGTTACCGGTAAGGGTCCGGTAACCGGGAACAACATTTCCCACGCAAACAACAAAACCCGTCGTCGTTTCCTGCCGAACCTGCAGCACCACCGTTTCTGGGTTGAATCCGAGAATCGTTTCGTGCGTCTGCGCGTTTCCGCCAAAGGCATGCGTATCATCGACAAGCGCGGCATCGATGCCGTTCTGGTCGACATCCGTAAAGCTGGCGCCAAGGTTTAAGGGAGAACATCATGCGTGAATTGATCCGTCTGGTTTCGAGTGCCGGTACCGGCCACTTCTACACCACCGACAAGAACAAGCGCACCACTCCGGACAAGATCGAGATCAAGAAATACGATCCGGTCGTCCGCAAGCACGTGGTGTACAAGGAAGCCAAGATCAAGTAATTGATCCGGCAACCAAAAAAACCCGCCTTCGCAAGAAGGCGGGTTTTTTTATGCCTGACTCAAATGGCTGGGATCAGGAAATGATCAAGCCATTGATGAAACCATGCACGTCGACGCCGATCATCACGCGGTCGGTCCTGATCTCGCGAGTGGTGATGTCCTGCGGGCCTGCGGCCGCGGCCAGGCCGGTCAGCTCCAGGATGTAGGGCTTCACGCTTTCAACGTAGCGAGTTCCGATCACGTGGCGTGCTGGGCAGAGGATGTCGATGGTCATGCGGGATGCTCCTTGGGTAATGTCCGAAGTGGACATCACCCATTTTGGGTGCGTGCATCCAGGCCAGGCTTTACATATGTGTCGCCATCACTTCTGCTCGAACATCACATAGATCTTGCGGCACGCCTCCAGCACTTCCCAGGTACCCTTGAAGCCGGCCGGAATGACGAAACGGTCACCGGCCCGCAGGGTCTTGGCGCTGCCGTCCTGGTCGCGCAGGACCGATACGCCCTGGACGATCTCGCAATACTCGTGCTCGGTGTAATTCACCGTCCACTGGCCGACCTCACCCTCCCAGACGCCCGCGGCAAACTGCCCGCAGGGGCTCGAATAGTGGTTGTAAACCGCCTGGTCCGGCTCGCCCTTGAGAATTTTCTCGGCCGCCGGGCGATAGCGCTCGGCTTCGGTAAGGACCTGGGCGAAGTCGATGATGCTGTCGATGCTCATGCTGGATACCCTGTTGTTGTTTAATAAAATGCACATCAGTAGGCTTTTAAGCCATTCGTGTCAAATATATTGATAGTTTAACCGGCCTGGTTTAGGGTGTCGGATGCCCGTGTGCGCTTGTCGCCCGGCCAGAATTTCTGACAGTGCCCGTGAGTCCTCAATACGGGGCTGCACCTTAACAAGAGGAGGAGTTTCGTATGACCACCCTGACTCGTGCGGATTGGGAACAGCGTGCCCAGCAACTGAAGATCGAAGGCCGCGCCTTCATCAACGGCGAATACACCGACGCCGCCTCCGGCGAAACCTTCGAGTGCCTGAGCCCGGTCGATGGACGTTTCCTGGCCAAGGTTGCCAGTTGTGACCTGGCCGACGCCAACCGCGCCGTGGAAAACGCTCGCGCCACCTTCGACTCTGGCGTCTGGTCGCAACTGGCTCCTGCCAAGCGCAAGGCCAAGCTGATCCGCTTCGCCGACCTGCTGCGCAAGCATGTCGAGGAGCTGGCGCTGCTGGAAACCCTGGACATGGGCAAGCCGATCGGCGACTCCTCCACCATCGATATTCCGGGCGCTGCCCAGGCCATCCACTGGACTGCCGAAGCCATCGACAAGGTCTACGACGAGGTCGCACCGACCCCGCACGACCAACTGGGCCTGGTGACCCGTGAGCCGGTAGGCGTCGTGGGTGCCATCGTCCCATGGAACTTCCCGCTGTTGATGGCCTGCTGGAAACTCGGCCCGGCGCTGGCCACCGGCAACTCGGTGGTGCTCAAGCCTTCCGAGAAGTCCCCGCTGACCGCCATCCGCATCGCCCAACTGGCCATCGAGGCCGGCATCCCGGCAGGTGTGCTGAACGTGCTGCCTGGCTATGGCCACACCGTCGGCAAGGCCCTGGCCCTGCACATGGATGTCGATACCCTGGTGTTCACCGGTTCTACCAAGATCGCCAAGCAACTGATGGTGTACGCGGGCGAATCGAACATGAAGCGCATCTGGCTGGAAGCTGGCGGCAAGAGCCCGAACATCGTCTTCGCCGACGCCCCTGACCTGCAGGCCGCCGCCGAAGCCGCTGCCAGCGCCATCGCCTTCAACCAGGGCGAGGTCTGCACCGCTGGCTCGCGTCTGCTGGTCGAGCGCTCGATCAAGGACAAGTTCCTGCCGCTGGTGGTCGAGGCCCTCAAGGCCTGGAAGCCTGGCAATCCACTGGATCCGGCCACCACGGTCGGTGCGCTGGTCGATACCCAGCAGATGAACACCGTGCTGTCGTACATCGACGCCGGTCATCAGGACGGCGCCAAGCTGCTGGCTGGTGGCAAACGCATTCTCGAAGAGACCGGCGGCACCTACGTCGAGCCGACCATCTTTGACGGTGTGACCAACGCCATGAAGATCGCCCAGGAAGAAATCTTCGGCCCGGTGCTATCGGTGATCGCCTTCGACACCGCCGAAGAGGCCATCGCCATCGCCAACGATACTCCGTATGGCCTGGCGGCCGGCATCTGGACCGCCGATATCTCCAAGGCGCACAAGACTGCCCGCGCCGTGCGTGCCGGCAGCGTGTGGGTCAACCAGTACGACGGCGGCGACATGACCGCACCGTTCGGCGGCTTCAAGCAGTCGGGCAACGGCCGTGACAAGTCGCTGCATGCACTGGAGAAGTACACCGAGCTGAAGGCGACCTGGATCAAGTTGTGATCCGGTAGTCTTCTTCGCGGGCAAGCCCGCTCCCACAGGCCCGGCGCTGTCCTTGAGAGCGGCGGCGTACATGTGGGAGCGGGCTTGCCCGCGAATGGGCCTGAACAAATTTACCTGGGAGTCTGCAATGCGTTGGGGAACCTACTTTGCCGTACTGGCGTCGGTGCTCAGTGTCGGGCTTGCGCTCGGCGTGAGCATGCCGCTGGTGTCCCTGCGCCTGGAAGGCTGGGGCTACGGCGGGTTCGCCATTGGTGTGATGGCGGCGATGCCGGCAATCGGTGTGCTGCTCGGCGCCAGCCTGGCCAGCCGCCTGGCGGGTTGGGTCGGCGTGCCATCGGCGATGCGCCTGTGCCTGTGGGGCGGTGCGTTGTCGATCGTGTTGGTGGCGGTGCTGCCCAGCTATCCGCTGTGGCTGGCGCTACGCCTGCTGATCGGCATGTCACTGACGGTGGTGTTCATCCTCGGCGAAAGTTGGATCAACCAGTTGGTGGTCGAGCAGTGGCGCGGACGGCTTGTGGCGCTGTATGGCAGCAGCTACGCCCTGAGCCAGCTGGCCGGGCCGCTGGTGCTGGGCTTTCTCGGCTCGGAAGATGATTTCGGTTTCTGGGCCGCCAGCGGCCTGCTGTTGCTCGCACCCTTGCTCCTGCTTGGCCGCGGTGGTGCGCCGTCGACCGAGGCGTGCAGCGTGACCTTCAGCGACTTGTTCGCCTTCTGCCGACGCTTGCCGGTAATTGCCTGGGCCATTGCGTTGTTCGCGGCATTCGAGGCGATGATCCTGACGCTCCTGCCGGTGTATGTGTTGCAGCAAGGCTTCACCGCCGAAGTGGCGTTGTTCATGGTCAGCACCGTGGTGGTCGGCGATGCCGTGCTGCAGCTGCCGATTGGCGCCCTTGCCGATCGCATGTCCCGGCAAGCCTTGTTCAGTGGCTGTGCGGTGAGTCTGCTGGGTTCGAGCCTGGCGATTCCGCTGCTGCTGCACACCCCGGCGGTGTGGCCGCTGTGGGTACTGTTCGGTGCGAGCGCGGGGGGCTTGTTCACCCTGTCGCTGATCCTGATCGGCGAGCGTTATCGCGATGACGCATTGGTGCGTGCCAACGCCCATGTGGCGCAATTGTGGGGTATCGGTTGTTTGCTCGGGCCTTTGCTGGCCGGGGCAGGGAGCCAGTGGGTCAGTGGGCATGCCTTGCTGTTCCTGATGGCTGCAGGGGCTGCGGGGCTGGTGCTGCTGACCCGGCGTCCCGGTGCGTTCGAGCCCGCCTCCGCCTGAAATAGCCGGGCCGCACTAGTGCGGCCCGGCTGCTAGAGCATCTTCTCCAATCCCACCGCCTTGGCTACCCAGGCATTGAACCGGCGCCATATCCCGCCCGGCTCAGCGGTCAGGGTATGCAACTGGCCATTGTCCTCGGTCACCCAGACCATCTTCCCGTCCACCAGCTTCGGCTGATAGCTCAAGGCCGGCGCCATGCCCTGTTCGGCCAGCGCGCGGGTGTACTCGGCCAACTCGGGGCTGTCGACCATCACCCCGACCTCGGTGTTCCACAGCACCGAGCGGGGATCGAAGTTGAAGGAGCCAATGAAGGTCTTGCGCCGGTCGAAGACCATTGCCTTGCTGTGCAGGCTCGAGTCGGACTGGCCCTTGAAGCTGAGGACGCCGCGCGCGGCGCTCGGGTCGCCGGGCTGGCGACGCAGCTCGAACAGCTCCACGCCATGTTCGAGCAGGGCACGGCGATAGGGCGCATAGCCGCCGTGCACGGCCGGCACATCGGTGGCTTCGAGCGAGTTGGTCAGCAGCTTGACCGAGGTGCCGGCGTCGGCGCGGCTGGTGAGGTACAGCAGGCCTGGCTCGCCCGGCACGAAGTAGGCCGAGACCAGGATCAGCTCGCGGTGTACGTTCTTCAGGTCCGGCGCCAGTTGCTGGGTCATCAGCAATTGGGGGTCGGGCTCGCCGCGGGCCAGCACCTTGCTCGGCGCATCCCACAGCGCCTGGCTGTGTGCCCAGATCAGCTCGTTGCGCCAGATGTCCAGGCGTGGCGCGGTCTGATAGGCCATAAGTCGGTCGTACAGCGCCTTGCGCTGCACCCTGGCCTGCGCCAGCCAGGTTTCCAGGCGCTGGCGACTAGCGCGCAGGTCGCTGGCGTCCGGCGTGCTCCACAGGAAGTCGCCGATCGGCCGACTCAGGGCGCTGTTCCAGTACTGGTCGAAGCTGTGCCCGAGTTGCTCGGCCACAGGCCCTACACCCAGCAGGTCGATGTCGGTGAAGTTCAGGTTGGGCTCGGCGTCGAAGTACTCGTCACCCAGGTTGCGGCCGCCGACGATGGCCATACTGTTGTCGACCAGGAACAGCTTGTTGTGCATGCGCCGGTGCTGCAGCGACAGGTTGAACAGCCGCCCCATGGCACGCGTCAGGCCGGTGCTGCGGCCCAGGTGCAGCGGGTTGAACACGCGGATCTGGATATGAGGGTGGGCGGCGAGGGTGCCGATCAGGCTGTCCAGGCCATCGCTGGTGGTGTCGTCGAGCAGGATGCGCACCCGCACGCCGCGGTCGGCGGCGCGCAGCAGCTCGTGCACCAGGGCGCGGGTGCTCAGGCCATCGTGGACGATGTAGTACTGCAGGTCGATGCTGGTCTGGGCGTTGCGGATGAGCTCGGCGCGGGCGCGGAAGGCTTCGTTGCTGTTCGGTAGCAGGCGAAAGCCGGAGCGCCCCTCATAGGGCGCGGCCTGACGCTGGACTGAGCGGCCGAACGCCGAGTCGTTGGCCGGCAGCGCCTGGCTCACGTCGCGAGGTGCATCGACGCTGGCGCAGCCGCTCAGGCCGAGCAGCAGCGCCAGCAGGAGGGGCAGAGCCCGCTGGAGTCTCAAAGGCGAATCGTCCTGTACGACAGGTCACTGGAAGGTTGGACCGTGCAAAGCGCTGCAAAGTTACCCGGCGTCACTGTCCTGCGCCAGTAGGCGATAGGCAGTTTCACCTACCTTGCGTACCGCCGCCTCGATTTCCGGGGTGGCGCGGGTGGCGAAATTCATGCGCAGACAGTGCCGGTACTTGCCCGACGCCGAAAAAATGCTGCCGACGGCGATCTGTACGCCCTGTTCCAGTAGCGCACGGTTCAGCCGCAGGGTGTCGAAGCTCTCGGGCAGTTCCACCCACAGCATGAAGCCACCCTGGGGCCGGCTGGCGCGGGTGCCGGGCGGGAAGTAGCGGGTCACCCAGTCGCTCATCTGGTCGCGGGCGCGTTGGTACTGCGCCCGGACTCGGCGCAGGTGCGGCTGATAGTGGCCTTCGGCGATGAAGTCGGCGATCGCCAACTGGGGCTGGCAGGCCGTGCTGCCGGTGCTGATGTACTTCATGTGCAGCACCCGCTCCAGGTAGCGCCCGGGCGCCACCCAGCCGACCCGCAGGCCTGGGGCCAGGGTCTTGGAGAACGAGCTGCAGAGCAGTACGCGGCCATCCTCGTCGAACGATTTGATGGTGCGTGGGCGTGGGTAGGTGTAGGCCAGGTCGCCGTACACATCGTCTTCGAGAATCGCCACGTCGTAGCGCTGGGCCAGGGTCAGCAGGGCCTTCTTGCGCGCCTCGGGCATGATGTAGCCCAGCGGGTTGTTGCAACTGGGGGTGATCTGGATGAGCTTGATCGGCCATTGCTCCAGCGCCAGTTCCAGCGCCTCCAGGCTGATGCCGGTGGTCGGGTCTGTGGGGATCTCCAGCGCCTTCATGCCCAGGCCCTTGAGCGTCTGCATGGCGCCGTGGAAGCTGGGCGAATCTACCGCGACGATGTCGCCCGGCTCGCACACTGCGCGGATGCTGGTCGACAGCGCTTCGTGACAACCGGTGGTCACCACCAGGTCGCCTGGCCCGAGGTTGCAACCTGAGTCGAGCGTCAGGCGGGCGATCTGTTCACGCAGGGCTTCGTTGCCGTGGATGTTGTCGTAGTACAGCCCTGGCATGTCCAGGCGCCGGCTGAGCTGGGCAAGGCTGCGCAGCAGGGGCTTGAGCGTCGGGCTCTCGATGTCGGGCATGCCGCGGCCGAGCTGGATCACGTCGGGGTGAGGGCTGGCACGCACCAATTCGAGCACTTGTTCCCACTGGGAAATATCCACAGGGCGTTGGGCGGGGCGGCTGATGGCGGGCAGGGCCGGCAGGCTGCGATTTTCCGTGACGAAGTAGCCGGACTTGGGGCGCGGAGCCACCAGGCCGTTGTCCTCCAGCTGGCGATAGGCCTGCTGTACGGTGCTCAGGCTGACGCCGTGTTCCAGGCTCAATGAGCGCACCGACGGCAGCCGTTCGCCGGGACGATACAGGCCTTGTTCGATCCGGGCACCGAGCAATTCGGCGAGGTTCATGTAGAGGGTCACGGCATACTCCTGAACACGCGGGGCAAGGTGAGCGATACAGATTGGCCAAAAATACTGCATTCAGCGGCCGCTGTGCCAATTCTGTATGGAAATAATAACCCTGTGTTGAATCTGTATCGTGCATGTCTGCCGAGCGCATGCTTTCTCCAGCTTTCGAGGCAATCAGGAGACATGGCGATGAACGGCTTGAGCGATGTACGGCTGCAACTGTTGGCGGAAGAACTGCGCGCAGGGCAGTGGCCCAAGGTTTCCAGTGCCCCTGTGGGCTTGGGTCGCCTGGGGCTGATGGTGCATCGCTGGCGTTCGCGCAGGGTGTTGCGCGAGTTGAGCGATCACCAGTTGCTGGATATCGGCATCAGCCGCCAGCAGGCCCGGGAGGAAGGGTGCAAGCCATTCTGGCGAGCGTGATCAGAGCAGCTCCTTGAGCCGGTACCAGAGCATCCCCAGCGCCAGCAGCGGCGAGCGCAGGTGCTTGCCGCCAGGGAAGGTCGCGTGCGGTACCTTGGCGAACAGGTCGAAGCGCCCCGCCTGCTGGCCGCTGATGGCCTCGCCCAGCAGGCGTCCGGCCAGGTGCGTGGCGTTCAGGCCGTGGCCGGAATAGGCCTGGGCGTAATAGACGTTGGCATGGCTGGCCAGGCGCCCGACCTGCGGCAGGCGATTGGCGCCGATACCGATCATGCCGCCCCACTGGTAGTCGATGCGCACACCGGCCAGCTGCGGGAACACCTTGAGCATCTTCGGGCCCATGTAGGCGCCGATGTCCTTCGGGTCGCGTCCGGAGTAGTGGCAGGCGCCGCCGAACAGCAGGCGGTGGTCGGCGGACAGGCGGAAGTAATCCAGCGCCACGCGCTGGTCGCACACGGCCATGTTCTGTGGCAGCAACTGGCGGGCACGTGCTTCGCCCAGGGGTTCGGTGGCGATGATGTAGCTGCCGGCGGGCAGCACCTTGCCGCCCAGTTCGCGGTTGAGGTCGTTGTGGTAGGCGTTGGTGCACAGCACCAGCGTACTGGCGCGCACGCGGCCCCGCGCCGTGTGCACCTGGACTTGCGGGCCGTAGTCGATGCGGGTTACTGCCGAACCCTCGTGCAGCTCCACGCCCAGGCGCTCGGCGGCGGCCGCTTCGCCCAGGGCCAGGTTGAGTGGATGCAGGTGGCCCGAGCCCATGTCGACCAGGCCGCCGACGAAGCTGTCGGATCCGACCACGCTGCGGATCTCGGACGCGGGCACCACGCGGACCTCGTGGCGGTAGCCCAGGCTGCGCAGCTCTTCGGCATTTTCAGCGAAGCCGTCCAGCTCGGCGGGCTTGTACGCCAGGTCGCAGTAACCCCAGGTCAGGTCGCAGGCGATGGCGTGGCGCTCGATACGTTGACGCGCGATCTCCACGGCCTCCAGGCCCATCAGCTTGAGGCTGCGCACGCCATCCTCGCCGAGCACCGGCAGGAACTGCTCGACATCGTGGCCAACGCCGCGGATCAACTGCCCGCCATTGCGACCGCTGGCGCCCCAGCCGATCTTGCGGGCTTCGAGCAGGATCACCGAGAAGCCGCGCTCGGCCAGCTCGATGGCGGTATTCAGGCCCGAGTAACCGCCGCCGACGATGCACACATCGGCGCTGTGCTCGCCTTCGAGGCTGGGGTAGTCCGGTTGCGGCGCGCTGCTGGCGGCATAGTAGGAGGCGGCGTGCTGCGCGCTGTGGATCATCTGGGGAGGCCCTGGAGTCGGTGCGAAGGGGGCGAGGATAAGCCGGGGTTTCGCGGTTGGGCAACCGGGCGAGGGCTTGCTCGGCGAATGGCCCTATAATCCTCACAAACCTCGACGACACACCGCCCATGCCCTGCAACCACAAGATCCAGTTCCTGCGCGAACTCATCCCGTCCTTCGAATGCGAGCCGGGCTGCCACGACTGCTGTGGCCCGGTCACCACGTCCAGTGAAGAGATGGCTCGCCTGCCGCGCAAGACCCAGGCCGAACAGGATGCTGCGCTGGAGCGCCTGGACTGTGTGCACCTCGGCCCGCAAGGCTGCACCGTCTATGAAGAGCGCCCGCTGATCTGCCGCCTGTTCGGCACCACGCCGCGCATGGCCTGCCCCCGTGGTCGTGGTCCGCAGCAGCCGATCGAACCTGAGGCCGAGCGGCTGATCCATGGCTATATCGCCAGCACCCGCCAGGTGCTGGTCTGACGGTTCAGTCCGGAATTGGCAGGCAGAGGCTCTCCTTGACCTCTTCCATCACGATGTAGCTTTTCGATTCGCGCACATGCGGCAGCTTGAGCAGGATGTCGCCCAACAGCTTGCGGTACGAGGCCATCTCGGAAATGCGCGCCTTCACCAGGTAGTCGAAGTCTCCCGACACCAGGTGGCACTCCAGCACATGCGGCAGCTTGAGGACGGCGCGGCGGAACTCTTCGAAGGTGTCGCCGGACTTGTAGTCCAGGCTGATCTCGACGAACACCAGCAGGCTGCCCTTGAGGTGTTGCGGATTGAGGCGGGCGTTGTAGCCCATGATGATGCCCTCACGTTCCAGGCGGCGGACACGTTCGGTGCAGGGGGTGGTGGACAACCCGACTTTCTCGCCCAGCTCGGTGAAGGAGATACGCCCGTCATTCTGCAGGATGCGCAGGATGTTGCGGTCGATCTTGTCCAGTTCACGTTTGCTCTGGTGTTGGGTTCTCATAGGGGATGCCCCTCCGTGAAAGGCGTTTTTGCCGAGAATTCTCGCCAAATATAGGTTTTTATATAGTGAAAAGCACTGGGCTGAGATTCTTATACTGCGCGCATCCATGCCATTTCAACAAAAGACTGCGGTGTACCGCGTGCGAGGGATAAACGATGCGAGTTCTGGTACTTGGTAGCGGTGTGATCGGAACCGCCAGTGCCTACTACCTGGCCCGGCAAGGTTTCGAAGTGACGGTGGTCGATCGCCAGCCGGCGGTGGCCATGGAAACCAGCTTCGCCAACGCTGGCCAGATCTCGCCCGGCTATGCCTCGCCCTGGGCCGCGCCAGGCGTGCCGCTCAAAGCCATCAAGTGGCTGCTCGAGCGCCATGCACCGCTTGCCATCAAGCTGACCGGTGACGTCGACCAGTACCTGTGGATGGCGCAGATGCTGCGCAACTGCACAGCCAATCGCTATGCGGTGAACAAGGAGCGCATGGTGCGCCTGTCCGAGTACAGCCGCGACTGCCTCGACGAGCTGCGCGCCGAAACCGGCATCGCCTACGAGAGCCGCACCCTGGGCACCACCCAACTGTTCCGCACCCAGGCCCAGGTCGATGCCGCAGCCAAGGATATTGCCGTGCTCGAGCAGTCTGGCGTGCCTTACGAATTGCTCGACCGCGACGGCATCGCCCGCGTGGAGCCTGCGCTGGCGGGCGTGAAGGACATCCTTGCTGGCGCCCTGCGCCTGCCCAACGACCAGACCGGCGACTGCCAGCTGTTCACCACCAAGCTGGCCGACATGGCCATCAAGCTGGGCGTCGAGTTCCGCTTCGGCCAGAACATCCAGCGCCTGGACCATGCCGGTGACCGTATCAATGGCGTGTGGATCGACGGCAAGCTGGAGACAGCCGATCGCTACGTGCTGGCCCTGGGCAGCTATTCGCCGCAACTGCTCAAGCCGCTGGGGATCAAGGCACCGGTGTATCCGCTCAAGGGCTACTCGCTGACCGTGCCGATCACCGATGCCGACATGGCGCCGACCTCGACCATTCTCGATGAAACCTACAAAGTCGCCATCACCCGTTTCGACAACCGTATCCGTGTCGGTGGCATGGCTGAAATCGCCGGTTTTGACCTGTCGCTGAACCCGCGTCGACGCGAAACGCTGGAGATGATCGTCAACGACCTTTATCCTCGCGGCGGCGACCTGAGCCAGGCCAGTTTCTGGACCGGCCTGCGCCCGGCCACTCCAGATGGCACCCCGATTGTCGGTGGCACCGCGTTCCGCAACCTGTTCCTCAATACAGGTCACGGCACCCTTGGCTGGACCATGGCTTGCGGTTCCGGTCGCCTGCTGGCCGACCTGATCGCGCGCAAGAAACCGCAGATCAGTGCCGAAGGGCTGGATATCTCGCGCTACGGCAACAGCCGCGAGAGTGCTGGCCACGGTAGCCCGGTATCGGCTCACCAGTAATTGCAGCGCTGGCCTCTTCGCGGGAAAGCCCGCTCCCATGGCAGGATGAGGACTTGTGGGAGCGGGCTTGCCCGCGAAAAGGCCAGCACCGTTCCTCCGTCATAAACAGATCCACCAGAAGGCTGCCCTCCATGCGCCCCGCCCGTGCCCTGATCGACCTCCAAGCCCTCCGTCACAACTACCGCCTGGCCCGTGAATTGTCCGGCGCCAAGGCCCTTGCCGTGGTCAAGGCCGATGCCTACGGCCACGGTGCGGTACGTTGCGCCCTGGCGCTGGAGACCGAGGCTGACGGGTTCGCCGTTGCCTGCATCGAAGAGGCCCTGGAGCTGCGTGCCGCAGGGATCAAGGCTCCGGTGCTGCTGCTCGAAGGCTTCTTCGAGGCCAGCGAGCTGGCGCTGATCGCCGAGCACGACCTGTGGTGCGTGGTGCACTCGCTGTGGCAGCTCGAAGTGATCGAGCAGACCGCCGTGCGCAAGCCGCTGAACATCTGGCTCAAGCTCGACAGCGGCATGCACCGCGTCGGCCTGCACCCCAAGGACTACCACGAGGCCTACCAGCGCCTGCTGGCCAGCGGCAAGGTCGCGCGCATCGTGCTGATGACCCACTTCGCCCGTGCCGACGAGCTCGATGCCTCGACCACCGAGCAGCAGGTTGCCGTGTTCCAGGCCGCCCGCCAGGGGCTGGCCGCCGAGTGCAGCCTGCGCAACTCCCCCGGTGTGCTGGGCTGGCCGCAGGTGCCGAGTGATTGGGTGCGTCCGGGCATCATGCTGTACGGGGCCACGCCGTTCGAGGTCGAGCAAGCCGCAGCTGCGCGCCTGCAACCGGTAATGACCCTGCAATCGCGCATCATCAGCGTGCGCGAACTGCCAACCGGTGAGCCGGTCGGATACGGTGCCAAGTTCACCAGCCCGCGCCCGACCCGGGTTGGCGTGGTCGCGATGGGTTACGCCGATGGCTACCCACGCCACGCGCCCACCGGCACCCCGGTGGTGGTCGCCGGCAAGCGTACTCAACTGATTGGTCGGGTCTCGATGGACATGCTCTGCGTCGACCTCACCGAAGTGCCAGAGGCGGGTATCGGCAGCCCGGTCGAACTGTGGGGCAAGCAGGTCCTGGCCAGTGACGTGGCGCAACAGGCGGGCACCATTCCCTACCAGATCTTCTGCAACCTGCGGCGCGTGCCATTGGATTATTACGGCGAATGAGGCGCTGAAGCGGACAGGCTGGGGTCTTGTGTGTTGTAAATACTGAACGGCATTGCCATGATATCGTTCACATTTGACCCCATCTCGACCGTTTCTGGAGGCGCAAGCTTTGGACGTCGGCGAACGACTGCAAGCCATCCGCAAGCTCAAGGGCCTGTCCCAGCGCGAACTCGCCAAACGGGCGGGCGTAACCAACAGCACCATCTCGATGATCGAGAAGAACAGCGTGAGCCCGTCGATCAGCTCCCTGCGCAAGGTGCTGAGCGGCATTCCCATGTCGATGGTCGAGTTCTTTTCCGTCGAGCTTGCGCCGGAAAGCCCCACCCAGATCGTCTACAAGGCCCACGAGCTGATCGACATTTCCGACGGCGCGGTAACCATGAAGCTGGTCGGCAAATCGCACCCCAACCGTGCCATCGCCTTTCTCAACGAGGTTTATCCGCCGGGGGCCGACACGGGTGAAGAGATGCTCACACACGATGGCGAAGAGACCGGAATCCTCCTCGAAGGCCGTCTTGAACTGGTGGTCGGCGCCGAAACCTTCATCCTCGAAGCGGGCGACAGCTACTACTTCGAGAGCACCCGTCCGCACCGTTTCCGCAACCCTTTCGACGAACCTGCCCGCCTGATCAGTGCTGCCACGCCTTCGAACTTTTGATCCAGCGCAGCGTATTGTTTCGCCAATACCCCTTTCCTGTGTGGGGTCGTTTCACGCCTTCCGGGTAGCCGCTATACTTTTCAACGCTCGCCAACCGTGGCGGCGGGCGTGATTAGCCACCATGAGGGTGTACGCGTGAACCAAATCAAGAAAATGCTGGCCGTACCAGCAGCCGTATTCGCCCTCTGGGCACTCAATGCAAGCGCTGCGACCAACGACGACATCGCCAAGCGCCTGGAGCCGGTGGGGCAGGTGTGCGTCCAGGGCCAGGAGTGCAAGGGCATGGAAGTGGCCGTATCGGCCGGTGGCGGTGGCGCCAAGACACCCGACGAAATCATCGCCAAGCACTGCAATGCCTGCCATGGCACGGGCCTGCTGAACGCGCCGAAGATCGGCGACACGGCGGCCTGGAAAGAGCGCGCCGATCACCAGGGCGGCCTCGACGGGATTCTGGCCAAGGCCATCACCGGCATCAACGCCATGCCGCCCAAGGGCACCTGCGCCGACTGCTCGGATGACGAGCTCAAGGGTGCGATCAAGAAGATGTCAGGGCTGTAGGCCGGACCGATTTGGGTAAAGCCCGCCACGGATGGCGGGCTTTTGCATTTGTGCGGGATGTGCAGGCCTGGTCAGCAAATCAGCTAGGGTAATGGTCACAACCTGTAGGAGCGGGCTTGCCCGCGAAAGGGCCGGCCCGGTCAGCAAACCAGTCAGGGGAATGGTCACAACCTGTAAGCCCCCACATAGCCACAGGAGCCCCCGATGCCCCACCGCTGCTCGATCGACCAGGCCGTCGACCAGGTCCTGGCCCGCCTCCCGGCGCATATCCACATGGGCCTGCCCCTTGGCCTGGGCAAACCCAATGCCTTCGTCAACGCACTCTATGCCCGCATCCGCAGCCTGCCCGAGCGGCGCCTGACAATCTACACCGCCCTCAGCCTGGGCCGACCGCCGCTAGGTGACGGCCTGCAGCGGCGCTTCCTCGAACCCTTCGTCGAGCGCGTCTTCGCCGATTACGAAGAGCTCGACTACCTCGCCGACCTGCGCAACGACACCCTCCCGGCCAACATCCGTGTCGAACAGTTCTTCATGCAGCCCGGTTCGCTGCTGCACAGCGAGACCGCCCAGCAGGACTACGTCAGTAGCAACTACAGCCACGCTGCGCGCGATATCAACGCCAAGGGCTTGAACCTCATCGCCCAGATCGTTGCCGCTACGCCCGAGCGTCCGGATCACCTGAGCCTGGCCTGCAATCCCGATATTACCCTCGACCTGCTGCCGATGATCGCCAAGCGCCGTGCCGCAGGCGAAACCATCCTCATGCTCGGCCAGGTGCATGCCGAACTGCCCTACATGCCGGGCGACGCCGAACTGCCTGCACAGGATTTCGACCTGCTGATCGATACCCCCGAGCAGCGTCGACTGTTCTGCACCCCGAACATGCCGGTCACCCTCCAGGACCACTGCATCGGCCTGTACGCCAGCACCCTGGTGCGTGATGGCGGCACCCTGCAGATCGGCATCGGCGCCATGGGCGATGCCGTGGCCGCAGCGCTGCTCGCGCGCCAGGACGACAACGACGCCTACCGCGCGCTGCTCGAAGACCTGGACCTGAACCCCTGGAAAACGCTGATCGAGCGTGAAGGTGGTATGGATGCCTTTGCCCAGGGGCTCTACGGCTGCAGCGAGATGTTCGTCAACGGCCTGCTGGCCCTGGCCGAAGCAGGCGTGGTGCGGCGCCCGGCCGACGAGCAGGGCGTGCTGGTGCATGGCGGGTTCTTTCTCGGCACCGCGGATTTCTACCAGCGCTTGCGGCAGATGCCTCTCGAGCAGCGCAAACGCTTCGCCATGACCGCCATCAGCTTCATCAACGAACTGTACGGCGACGAAGCACTCAAGCGTCGCCAGCGCCGCGATGCGCGCTTCGTCAACACGGTGTTTGGCATGACCCTGCTCGGTGCCGGGGTGGCCGATCAGTTGGAAGATGGCCGGGTGCTCAGTGGTGTGGGCGGGCAATACAACTTCGTCGCCCAGGGCCATGCACTGGAGGGCGGTCGCTCGATCCTGCTGCTGCGAAGCTGGCGCGAGGCGGGTGGCGAGGTGACGTCGAATGTGTTCTGGCAGTACGGCCATTGCACCATTCCCCGGCACCTGCGTGACATCGTGATCACCGAATACGGCATCGCCGATCTGCGTGGGCAGACCGACAGCGAGGTGATCGCGCGGTTGCTGGCAATCAGTGACTCACGTTTTCAGAAGCCTTTGATGGAGCAGGCGAAGAAGGCCGGCAAGCTGGCACGGGATTTCGAGCTGCCGGCACGCTTCGCCGACAATACGCCGGAGCACCTGGAAGCGATCAAGGCGCGGCATGTGGGATTGTTCCCAGAGTATCCGCTGGGCAGCGACTTCACGCCTGAGGAGCAGGACCTGCTGCGGGCGCTGAACTGGCTCAAAAGCAAGTTCAAGCTGAGCGAGGTGCTGGAGCTGGGCAAGGCGGCGCTGGATGCGCCAGAACCTCAGGCCTATCCGGCGCATCTGGTGCGGATGGGGCTGAGTGAACCGCAGGGGCTGAAGGAGGAGCTGTACCAGCGGTTGCTGCTGGCGGGGTTGCAGGCTGCAAAATAAACGCTCGGACATACTGTCCCCTGTGGGGGGGGGGGGGGGTGGGGGCGGGGGGGGGGGGGCGGCCCCCAGAACAAAAAAAGCAACAGACACCAC
>NZ_JACVTY010000051.1:0-25680 GCF_016624805.1 Pseudomonas sp. S44 | reverse complement strand
GCCCCAGCCCCAGCCCCGAGCCCAGCCTCTGCGGCACACAGCACGATCGATGCTGATGAACTGGAGCCTCTGCCTGCGGCGCCCCGCTCTGTCGAGCCTGCCCCCGAGGCTCCAGCGCCGGTTGCGCAATTGGCTGGTGCTGCCGAGACGGAGGGGCCAGTTGACGAAGCCCGCGAGCCGGCGAGCATTGTCGAACCCGAGCCAGTCGCTCCCCCCGCCGAGTCCGAGCCTGTCGAGCCGGAGACCGCCGCCGACAACACGCCAGCGGACGAAGCCCCCGCCACCGAGCCCCCGGAAGAACAACCGGCCGGTGAAGACGGCCCTTACGCCCTGCCTGATGCCGTCGAGCCGCCCTACAGCCAGGTCGCCGCGCACATCGAGGAAACCCTGATCGGCCTGCTCGACGACCTGAGCCTGCCGGAGCGCCACAAGGCCCAGGCCCTGGAAATGCGCGAGCGGGTGGCGCGCGGGCTGAACTGGTACGAGCTGATCCCGGTACTGGACGACCTGGCGGTGCTGATGCTGGCAATCAACGACAGCGGCCAGCATGAGTTCGAAGCCTATCTGCAGCAGATCAACGAACGCCTGGAGACCTTCCAGAGCCACCTGCAGGAGGCCAGCGAGGGGCACGCCGATAACAGCACTGCCGCTCGCGAATTGGACAGTCAGCTGCGTGAACAGGTCGATGGCCTGCAAACCAGCGTCCAGGGCGCAGTGGACATCGACAGCCTCAAGCACCTGCTGGACCACCGGCTCGAGGGCCTGCTGGTCACCATGGATGACCACCAGCACGAACGCGATCGCCGTGAGCAGGAACTGGCCGGACGCCTGCAAGGCCTGGCCGAGCGAGTGGCGAGCATGGAGCAGGAGGCGCTTGGCTACCGTGAGCACCTGGAAGAACAGCGGCAGAAAGCACTGGTCGATCCGCTGACCGGGCTGCCCAATCGCGCCGCCTGGAGCGAACGGGTCGAACGCGAGCTTGCCGACTGGCAGGAGAATGGCGGCCACCTGGCCATGGCCATCCTCGACCTCGATCATTTCAAACGCATCAACGACGGCTATGGCCACCTGGCCGGCGACAAGGTGCTGAAGATCGTTGCCGACCAGTTGCGCAAGCGCTTGCGCGGGCGCGACTTCATCGCCCGCTTTGGTGGCGAGGAGTTCGTCCTGCTGCTGCCCCAGACATCCCCTCCCGCAGCGCTGCAGGTCGCCGAAGCGCTGCGTGCGGCGATCGAGGCCTGCCCGTTTCACTTCAAGGGCGAGCGCGTGGTGATCACCACGTCCATCGGCGTCAGCGCCTTCCGCTCCGGCGAGCGTGGCGACCAGGTGCTCAAGCGTGCGGACGACGCGCTATACCGCGCCAAGGACCAGGGGCGCAATCGCGTCGAGCAGGGATAGATAAGTACCGCTACGCCCCTCCCGTTGCGTTCGACACTGGCCGGGCACTTAGCCTGTGCACATAAATCCGGACGTATGAGGAGCAGTCGATGGAATTGACAAGATGGAGCGTAGCGCTGGTGGCGGGCCTGACCTTGCAGGCAGGCGCCATGGCCAAGGATGTGATGCATACTGCCGATGTCGGCGCTGACGGCAAGGTATTGCGCCAGTCGTCCGAATGGATCTTGGAGATCGAGAAAACGGCGTTGGATAATTATTACGTGCAGTACAAGCTGGTGCTCAATCCACGCATCATTCAGCGGGACCCTGGTTTCTGTTCAGTGTCGGTGATCGATGCAAGCAGCTTCGACCGACAGCTGCATGGTCAGGCCAAGGTCATCGGAAAACCTGTCGCCGAGCATGTGAATGTCATGACACAGCTGGTGGACCTGACTGGGCCGAGCGGTAACAACTCATTGGCATTCCAGGTGATGTGCGTCCGCTGAGCGGGCATCGTTGGGGAATGGGTAATCAGCGATAGCACGTTATACTGTAGCGCTTATACCGACACATGACGTGCCTCTATCCGATGAAAACGTTCGCTACTGCCCTTCTCCTCATCCTGCTCGCCGGTTGCTCCAGCGGTCTGCGTGTCGACCGCAGCCATACTTCGGCGAACCAGGACAGTCGCATCCAGTTCGTCGTCCTGCACTACACCAACGCGTCGCTGGAGCGCTCGCTGGCGCTGCTGACCCATGGCGAGGTCAGCAGCCATTACCTGGTTGGCGACGGCAATGCCACGGTATACCAGCTGGTGGATGAAAGCCGCCGCTCCTGGCATGCCGGCGACAGTCAGTGGCAGGGCCGCACCTGGCTCAACTCGAGCTCGATCGGTATCGAGATCGTCAATCCCGGCTATACCGATACCCCCAGCGGACGTGTCTGGCACCCCTACAGCGAAGCGCAGATCGAGGCAGTGATCGCCTTGGTCAAGGATATCGTCCAGCGCTACAACATCCAGCCGCGCAACATCATTGGCCATAGCGACATCGCACCTTTGCGCAAGCTCGACCCGGGGCCGCTGTTCCCCTGGAAGCGCCTGGCTGACGCAGGCCTGGGGATCTGGCCGAACGCTGCCTCCGTGGCGCGCCAGCAGGTGTATTTCGAGGCCAATCCACCGAGCCCGCTCTGGTACCAGCAACAACTGGCCCGCTTCGGCTATGCCATCGAGCAGACTGGCGAGCTGGATGTCTCGACCCGCCATGTGATCGCCGCTTTCCAGATGCATTTCCGCGCGCAGCGCTTCGACGGCATGCCCGATGCGCAGACCGCGGCAATACTGCAGGTGCTCAACAGCATGCGGTAAATCAGGACCGCCTATCGCACCGCGCCAACTGTTCATCCAGTTGCTATACCTTTGGTATTCAACTGGATGCCGCGCATGTCTTCGCTGATCGCCTCTGTGCGCCAAATTTTCTACCGCCCCTGGCTGTTGGCCTCTCTGGTCGCGTTGGCCAGTGCTGCGCTGCTGCTGGCCGCCAGTGTCGGTGTCACCCTGCAGCAGATGAAACAGAGCGAAAGCGCGCAGATGAATGCCCGCGGCGAGCGTTTTCTCGAGCGCCTCGAGCAAGTGTTCGGCCAGTTGCGCGAGGGGGTCGACCAACTGCAGACGCTGCCGATGCGCGGCTGTGATGCAGCGATGTTGTCTGCGCTGCGTCAGGTGGGCCTGAGCTACCGCTTTGTCTACGAGGCGGTCTATGTCGACGGAGACATCGCCTGCTCCAGCCGCGGTGGGGAGCAGGTCATGCGGCCCATGCGCGCACCCGACATCCAGGGGCCGACCTACAGTTACTGGCTGAACACCACCACCGAGCCGAACGAAAATCTCGCGGCGTTGATGCTGGGACGTGGCCATTTCCTGGTGTCCACCTCACGCGGCCACCTGACCGACGTGGTCGATCTCCCGCCCGGTGGCAGCCTGTTGGTAGTGCTCGACCGCGGCAGCCGGGCGATCCCGGTGCTGGGCCCTCCCCAGGCCTGGCCACCCGCGCCGGACTGGCCGCCACCGTCACGCAAGGCGCTGATCGAGCTCAGCGACCGCCTCGTCTACCGGATGCCGACCAAGTCACCGGACTACCAACTCGTCCTCATCGCCCCCCGTGCAAGCCTGCCGCTGAAGCTCAACGGCATGCTCTGGTTGTTGTTCCCCGGTAGCCTGCTGCTCGCCTGCTGCATCGGCTGGCTGGTGCTGCAACTGATCCTGCAGCGGCGCTCGATGAGCTCGGAGTTGCAGCAGGCGCTGCGCCGTGGCGAGCTGCAGGTGCTCTACCAACCGATCTTCGAACTGGACAGCCGCCGTTGTGTCGGCGCCGAAGCACTGGTGCGCTGGCGTCGACCGAATGGCAGCCTGACCAGCCCGGAGCTGTTCATCCCGCTTGCCGAGAACACCGGGCAGATCCGCCCGATCACCGACTTCGTCCTGCAGCGGGTACTGGAGCAACTGGGCCAGTTGTTGCGGGCCAATCGGCACTTGTACATCTCGGTGAACCTGGCAGCGTGCGATGTGATGGTGCCGCGTATCGGCCGGGTCGCAGCGCGGCTGCTGGCCCAGCATCGGGTGTCCGCAACGCAGATCGCATTCGAAGTGACCGAGCGCGGCCTGATCGATGTGGTGGTGGCCCGCGACAACCTGCAGGCGCTGCGATCGGTCGGGCATCAGGTACTGATCGATGATTTCGGCACTGGCTACTGCAGCCTGGCCTACCTGCAGACCCTGCCGGTCGATTGCCTGAAGATCGACAAGGCGTTCATCGACGCCCTGGGCCACGACGCCGCCAGCAGCGGCGTCGCCCCGCATATCATCCGCATGGCCCATGACCTGCACCTGCGGGTGATCGCCGAGGGGATCGAGTGCGAGGACCAGGCCGTGTTGCTCAACAGCGAAGGGGTCAACTATGGGCAGGGTTGGCTGTTCGCCCATCCGCTCAACGCCCGACAGTTCGCCGAGCTGATCACGCGCGGACGGCGGATGGGCGGGCGGCGAATCGATGATGAGCCTTGAACAGGCGCCTCAGACCGGCAGGGCCATGTAGAACTGCGTCCCCTGCCCCGGCCGAGAGAACACGCCCATGCGCCCGCCATGCAGTTGCACGATTTCCTTGCACAGGGCCAGACCCAGCCCCGCGCCACCCTTCTTGCGCCCCACCTGCACGAACGGCTCGAAGATTCGCCCCTGCTGGCCATAGGCAATGCCTTCGCCGTCGTCCTCGACGCTGATGATCACCCGCTCGGCATGCCGCCGTGCGTGCAGGCGAATGTGCCCGCCACTGGCGGTGTGGCGGATGGCGTTGTGCAGCAGGTTGTCCAGCACCCGGTCGATCTGCGCAAGGTCGACCTGGATGTGCGGCAAGGGAGGCTCCAGCTCGCTGACCAGTTCGATCTGCTTGTGCGCCGCCGACTCGGCGAAGCGTGCCCGGGCCCGTTCCAGCAGGTCATCGAGTGTGCAGGGCGCCAGTTCCAGTTTCTGCAGACCGCTCTGGTAGCGAGAGAAATTGAGCAGGTCGTTGATCAGTTGGGTCAGACGCTGCATTTCTTCGCCGATGGTGTCGAGCAGATCGTTTTCCCGCGCTTCGGGCGGGAACGAGATCCGTTCGCGCAGCAGGCCGAAAGCCATATGCATGCCGGTGACCGGGGTGCGCAGCTCATGGGAGGCACGCAGGACGAACTCGCTGCGTACGCGCTCGAATGCACGCTGTTCGGTCACGTCATGCAACACCATCACCGCGCCGAGAATCGGCCCTTGCGGGTGGCTGACGGGTGTCAGGCTGAAGGTCAGCAGACGGGTCTCTTCGTCCACCTCGATGCTCAGGTCATCCGGTGGCCGGTCCAGGCTGCCGCCGCGTAGCACCTGGCGCATCTGTTGCTCGAGCTCCGGGCGGCTCAGGGCTTCGGCCAGACTGCTGCCGAGCCGCGAGGCATCCCAGCCCAACTGCCGTTGGGCCACGGGGTTGAGGTGTTCCAGGCGACCTTGGCGATCGATGATCAGCAGGCCGTCGTCGATGCTGTCGAGCACGGCCTGCAAGCGTTGCTGGCCGGCCAGCAGTTCATCGACATTGGTGGCCTGGTGCTTGCGAAGGGCGTCGGCCATCAGGCCGAAACGGCGGGTCAATTGGTTGAGTTCGGTGGCTTGGGTCACAGGTAGAGTGACGTCGAAGTTGCCCTGGCCAACCTGGTCGGCTGCCTTGACCAGGGCCTCGATCGGCTGGCCGAAGCGACGCGCGATGTTATGCGCGGTGATGAAGCCCAGCACCACTACCGCCAGACCCATCAGGCCCAATGCACCGCTGACCAGCAGGGCATGGTCGCGAGCATGCTCTTCGCTGCGGGAAATGTGCTCCAGCGCCTGCTTGTGCGAGTCGATCAGGTCGGTGCGGACCTGGTTGAACGCGGCGCCCAAAGGGTCGTCGACGCCCATGCTGCGCGACGGTGAGGTGCTGTCGCGATAGGCCTGGAGGAAGGTCTGGTAGTTGCTGCTGGCCTTGCTGAATCCGGTGCGTTCACCGCCCTGTTCGAGGCCTGCCACCAATAGCGCCTGGAAGTTTTCCTGCAGGCTTGCCAAGCTTTTCGGATCGGTATCTGGATCGAGTATCAGGTTCAACTGCTCGCCCAGGTTCTGCCGCAGCTTGAGCCCGACTTCCAGGGTATGGGTGGTGTCACGCACCAGCTTTTGCTGCACCGCTGCCATCTGCAGCACGCTGATCAGCCCCAGCAGCAACCCCAGCAACGCTACCGTCACCAGTGCCGAGATGCTCAGGAACAGCCGCGTACGCAGCTTCATGGGCCACTTCACAGGTTGTACTGCTTGCGCTTGCGGTACAGGGTGGAGGCATCGATACCGAGGGTCTTGGCGGCCTGGTCGAGGGTATCGCTGGCTGCCAGGACGGCACCGATGTGGGCGCGCTCCAGCTCATCGAGACTCAACGCTGCGCCAACCTTCGGAGCGTTGCCGGTGGGCTGCTCGCCCATCCCCAGGTGGCTGATTTCCACGCGCTCCTGCGGGCAGATGATGCTGGCGCGCTCCACCACGTTGCGCAGTTCGCGGATGTTGCCCGGCCAGCGGTAGTTGAGCAGTGCCGCACGGGCCTCGTCGCTGAATCCCCGCGCCGGGCGCGAATACTCCTTCACGAAACGGGCGAGGAAGCGATCGGCGAGCGTGAGGATGTCCTCGCTGCGCTCGCGCAGTGGCGGCAGGTGCAGGGTGATGACGTTGAGGCGGTACAGCAGGTCTTCACGGAAGCGGCTCTCGCGCACCATCTCCTCAAGGTTGAGGTTGGTTGCGGCGAGGATGCGAACGTCGGCCCGACGGGTGACCGGATCGCCGACCCTTTCGTATTCCTTGTCCTGGATGAAACGCAGCAGTTTTGGCTGCAGGGTCAGTGGGAAATCACCGATTTCGTCGAGGAACAGCGTGCCGCCGTCCGCCTGGCTGACCCGCCCGAGCGTGCTCTCGCTGGCGCCGGTGAAGGCGCCGCGGGTATGACCAAACAGTTCGCTTTCCATCAGCTCGGCGTTCAGCGAGGGGCAGTTGATGGTCACGCAGGCCTTGCGTGCGCGCTTGCTCCAGCCGTGAATGGCGCGTGCCAGTTCGCCCTTGCCGGTGCCGGACTCGCCCAGGATGAGGATATTGGCATCGGTGGTCGCCACCTGCCGCGCGGTTTCCAGCACCGCCATCATTTGCGGGCTGTGGGAGTCGAGACCGTCCTTGGGCTTGCGCACTTCACCTTCGAGCGCTTCCAGGCGCGCCGACAGTTGGCGCACCTCCAGTTGCTTGGCGGTGGCCAGGCGCAACTGGTCGGGGCTGCAGGGTTTGACCAGATAGTCGGCAGCGCCGGCCTGGATGGCATCCACTGCGGTATCGATCGCCGAGTGTGCAGTGACGATCACCACGCGCATCCAGGGCGCCTGGATGCGCATCTGGGCCAGCACGTCTAGGCCGTTGTCCTCTCCCAGGCGCAGGTCGAGGAAGCACAGATCGAACACCTGGCGTTGCAACAGGGTCTCTGCCTGAACGGCACTGTTGGCCGTGGCGACGCTGTAGCCCTCGTCTTCGAGGCAGTAACGGAAGGTGCGCAGGATCGCGGACTCGTCGTCCACCAGCAGAATGCGGCCTTGCTTGTCCTGGGCTGGTTCCATTTTTCCTGCGCTCCTATGGGATTGATCTCAGTTAGTGTCGGAAAAATCGGGCAAGTTGCATGGTCGATTCTGAAGGATTCCGTCCTGTGCATGCTAGCTGTTGCTCTGTTTATTGGCTAACAGATTGAAATAAATAGATTTTCCAGCATTCGTGACGCTGGCATGCAGGTTGCGAGGTTGGTTGGATTTGTTACGAAAAGGAGAAGTGTCATGCCTTTATTCCCACGTCATTGCGCCCTGGCTGCCGGCCTGCTGCTGGCAGTCGGTCCCGTTGTCGCCGACCCGTTGCAGGATGCACGGCTGGAGGGGGCCGTGCAGACTGCGGTTTCTCTCAACAAGGTACTCAATCCGTTCCGCATAGAGGTGCAGGTGGAGGGGCAGCAGGCCCGCCTCAGCGGTGAGGTGGAAAATCCTGTCGAGCGCGACCTGGCCGAGCGTGTCGCCTTGGCCACCCGCGGTATCGAGCGTGTGGATAACCGCCTGCAGGTCAATGCCGAGCTGGCGGAGCAGCCGCTTGAGCGGCGTGCCTACGCCCAACGCCTTGAGGACGCCACCTTGACCGCGATCATCCGCGCGCGCCTGCTCTGGAGCCGGGTGACGGAAAAGGCGCCAATCGAGGTCGAGAGCCGCGAGGGCGTGGTGACCATGCGCGGTCGCGTCGACAACGTCGAGGCCAAGGAGCTGGCCGGGGTCATCGCCCGTACCAGCGAGGGCGTGTACCTGGTCAACAACCTGATCAGCCTGGATTCCGCAGCCATGGCCCAGGCCCGTGAAAATCCGCCGACTGTTCCGACAGGGCCGCAGCCCAGCGATGCCTGGATCATCGACAAGGTGCAAAGCAGCTTGCGCTACAGCCGTAATCTCGACGGGCCGAACATCAAGGTCGCGAGCCAGGAAGGCCTGGTGCGGCTGTCTGGCGAGGTGGTCAGCCAGGAGCAGAAGACCATCGCCGTGCAGATTGCGGGGCAGATCCTCGGAGTACGGGGCGTGGATGCCGACCTGCTGAAGGTGGCGAGCAAAGTGGAAGGTTGAATCGTGCAAAACGCACGGCCTGCAACAAGGCATCGTGCAGGATACGTCCTTGCTGCATTTCCCATTTGTACATAACTATCTGATTTATAAAGATTTTTTCGAGATGAAAAAGCTGGCATGCAGGCTGCAATAACTCCCTCAAGGTTTGGATAACAAATACAGCAGGAGGAGCCGGCATGAATCGCCAATCAGTCAACCGTTCGCAGGACGCAGCGCTGCCCGTGCATCAGTTTCTGTACCTGGCGATGGCACTGGTACTGACCCTCGCCGGCGGCCTGTTCTATCACAGCTGGCAGACCGCTCGCCTGGCCGACCAGGTAGCTGCTCAGACTGCGTTGTTGACGCAATTGAAGACGAATCACGCCACCACCCTGGTCAAGGCGGCACAGCCGCTGCCTTCGGCCAATGCTTCGCCGGCCACCCTGGAAAACATCGTTCCTCAGGAACGCTGGGTGTTCTAGTGCCACACCGACCCGATCCCGAAAAGAAAGGAGAAACACCATGCTGAGCTGGGCTATCACATTCCTGATCATCGCCATTGTCGCCGCAGTGCTGGGCTTCGGTGGTATCGCCGGCGCCGCAACTGGTATCGCGAAGATCCTGTTCATTGTCTTCCTGGTCCTGTTCGTCGCTTCCTTCTTCTTCGGACGCGGTAGAGGACGCCCATGAGCAGGATGCTCTTTAATGCCCTGGTCACCGCCCTGCTCGTGGGCGGTGGCTCGGCGGCGATGGCAGCCAATGACGGTCAGGTGCGGGCTAACCAGTTGCTGGGGTCGGACCCGGAATACCGCCAGACCTGGCAGAAGACCATAAAGAATGAAGAACGCCTGCCCGAGTGGGTGATCAACCTCAGCGGCAGCTCTGCGCAGCAGATGTCTGCGGTGACCGAGGACGGCGACAAGTATCTGGTCGGCCCTCTCTGCGAGTCGGACGACAACTGCACGTACAAGCGCCTGATCGTTGCGTTCAGCTGGGACAAGGATGAAGCCTACGGGATGCTCGTGGAGGTTCCCGAAGGTCTGCCCTCAGACAAGTCGCCGACCCGCCATGCGGATTATCGCTGGCTGGGCGAGCCGGATGACGGCATGAAGAAGCTGCTGCAGGAGCAGCTCAAGCGCGATCCGAACTGGTACTGACCTAGGGTCGCGCACCGTAATCGGATGGACGTTGAACGTATTTACCGTTGCGTCGTCCATGATGCGCCGCCTCGAGGAGAGGCAGCACATGACCAGGGGGCCGGGCTGTTCTGATCGCGTCAGGATCGGAGTGGCCTAGGGGTACAGGGAGTACCTCCGACGAGGGCCGGGTCAGGAGAGACAGCATCGGAAGATCCAGGTCAGTGGTGTCGGAAAAGGCACTAACACTCGACCTGGCTTCCGAAGCGTCCTTACAGAAATTTCCCTTCCAGAACGTACTTGTACGATTTTTCTCTCAAGACACATTTTGTCGTAACCGTATATCGAATTTTTTTCCCCTCGATTGCGCTGTGCGCAGGGTGTGTTTTCTTCCATTCGGATTGTCGAACAACCCCCCACCACCCTCCAACTGATCCTGTCGTTTCTGCCTAAAAATGGCGGTTTGGTCTTGTTCGGAAAACCGAACGCCTGGATTTTTTGGCCGCTGAATTGGCCGATTTGCGGTCTTTTCCTATGCCGATTCGGCATGGGGTAGTCGTTTCCGGCATTAGACTGGCCCTGTCCACGTCGCAATAGTTGCCGCCTTTTTAGCTGGCCCGAGCGCTCGTTCGCTCGCTGGCGTTGACCTGAGAACAGGGTCGCCAGACGGAAGCCAATCGCTGCCCGTGACGTTGCCAAAGGCTCTGGGACGCGCTTTTCCGATCTGCTGGCCATGACCACTACAACAAAGGTAACGACATGAAGAAGGCAAAACTGAGCCTCGCCTGGCAGATCGTGATCGGTCTCGTCCTGGGCGTTGCAGTCGGCGCGCTACTGAATCATTTCAGTGCAGAAAAGGCATGGTGGATCAGCAACGTCCTCCAGCCCGCCGGCGACATCTTCATTCGCCTGATCAAGATGATCGTCGTCCCGATCGTGATTTCGTCGCTGATCGTGGGCATCGCCGGGGTTGGCGACGCGAAGAAACTGGGCAGCATCGGCCTGAAGACCATTCTCTACTTCGAAGTGGTGACCACCATCGCCATCGTCGTCGGTCTGGTACTGGCCAATGTGTTCCACCCAGGTGCCGGCATCGACATGAGCACCCTGGGCACCGTCGACATCTCCAAGTACCAGGCCACGGCGGCCGAGGTACAGCATGAGCATGCGTTCATCGAGACCCTGCTCAACCTGATCCCATCGAATATCTTCGCAGCGCTGATGCGTGGCGAGATGCTGCCGATCATCTTCTTCTCGGTCATGTTCGGCATGGGCCTCTCGAGCCTCAATGCCGACCTGCGCGAGCCGCTGGTGCGTACCTTCCAGGGTGTGTCGGAGACCATGTTCAAGGTCACCCACATGATCATGAACTACGCCCCGATCGGCGTATTCGCCCTGATCGCCGCGACCGTCGCCAACTTCGGCTTCGCCTCGCTGCTGCCGCTGGCCAAGCTGGTGCTGCTGGTGTACTTCGCCATCGCCTTCTTCGCCTTCATGGTGCTGGGCCTGGTGGCACGCGTGTTCGGCTTCTCGATCATCAAGATCATGCGCATCATGAAGGACGAGCTGATCCTCGCCTACTCCACCTCCAGCTCCGAGACCGTGCTGCCGCGCGTGATCGAGAAGATGGAGAAGTACGGTGCGCCGAAGTCGATCTGCTCCTTCGTGGTACCGACCGGCTACTCGTTCAACCTCGACGGTTCGACCCTGTACCAGAGCATCGCGGCGATCTTCATCGCCCAGCTGTACGGCATCGACCTGTCGATCAGCCAACAGCTGCTGCTGGTGCTGACCCTGATGGTCACCTCCAAGGGTATTGCCGGTGTGCCGGGCGTCTCCTTCGTGGTGCTGCTGGCGACCCTGGGCAGCGTGGGCATTCCGCTGGAAGGCCTGGCCTTCATCGCCGGTGTCGACCGCATCATGGACATGGCCCGTACCGCACTGAACGTGGTGGGCAACGCCCTGGCCGCCGTGGTGATCGCCAAGTGGCAAGGCATGTACGACAGCGCCAAGGGCGAGGCGTACTACAACTCGCTGTTCCAGGCCAACGGCAAGAAGAAAGAAGCTGTGGTGGCGGGCAAGACCGTCAACCAGTAAGCCTCTGGTTGCAAGCAAGAGCCCCGACCCGTCGGGGCTTTTTGCATTGTGGCGTCCGACACCACCCCTGTCGGCCGCTCTTGCAGGGATCGGATTCAGGGCGCCTTATGCGCTATCATTCGGGCATTTTTCAGGGGGATTGCAGATGCTCAACGGCCTCTGGCTCGGCTTTTTCGTGGTAGCGGCCATCTCCGCCCTGGCCCAGTGGCTGGTCGGTGGCAACGCGGGAATCTTCGCCGCGATGGTCGAGAGCATCTTCGCCATGGCCAAGCTGTCGGTCGAGGTCATGGTCCTGCTGTTCGGCACCCTCACCCTGTGGCTGGGCTTTCTCAAGATTGCCGAAAAGGCCGGTATCGTCGAGTGGCTGGCCAAGGTCCTCGGCCCGCTGTTCGCGCGTCTGATGCCGGAGGTGCCGCCTGGCCACCCTGCCCTGGGCCTGATCACCATGAACTTCGCTGCCAACGGCCTGGGCCTGGACAACGCCGCCACGCCCATCGGCCTGAAGGCCATGCGTGCGTTGCAGGAGCTCAACCCCAGCAGCACCACGGCGAGCAACGCGCAGATCCTGTTCCTGGTGCTCAACGCCTCGTCGCTGACCCTGCTCCCGGTCACCATCTTCATGTACCGCGCCCAGCAAGGCGCTCCCGACCCGACGCTGGTGTTCCTGCCCATCCTGCTGGCGACCAGCGTCTCGACCCTGGTCGGCCTGCTGTCGGTTGCCGTGATGCAGCGCCTGCGCCTGTGGGACCCGGTGGTGCTGGCCTATTTCATCCCCGGCGCCCTGCTGCTCGGTGGCTTCATGGCGTTTCTCGGCACGTTGTCGGCGGCTGCCTTGGCGAGCCTGTCGTCGATCCTCGGCAACCTGACGCTGTTCGGTGTGATCATGCTGTTTCTGGTGATCGGTGCGTTGCGCAAGGTGAAGGTCTACGAGGCCTTCGTCGAAGGCGCCAAAGAAGGCTTCGACGTCGCCAAGAGCCTGTTGCCCTATCTGGTCGCGATGCTGGTCGCAGTGGGTGTACTGCGTGCCTCCGGGGCGCTGGAGCTGGCGCTGGGCGGCATCCGCCATGCGGTCGAGTGGATGGGCGTGGACAGCCGCTTCGTGGAAGGCCTGCCCACGGCACTGGTCAAGCCGTTCTCCGGCAGCGCGGCGCGGGCGATGCTGATCGAGACCATGCAGACCCACGGTGTCGACAGCTTTCCGGCGCTCGTGGCCGCGACCATTCAGGGCAGTACCGAAACCACCTTCTACGTGCTGGCGGTGTACTTCGGCGCCGTGGGCATCCAGCGCGTGCGTCACGCAGTGGGCTGCGCGCTGCTGGCCGAGCTGTCCGGGGTGATCGCGGCGATCTTCGTCTGCTACTGGTTCTTCGCCTGAGCCTGCATCCGTGAGGCCTGGGCGACTGTCCAGTCCACCACCTGGCGCGCGAGCTGGTCGCTGGCAGCGCCAAAGCCGCTGACCACTGCCGGCACCTGCTTGTCGGCCAGTGGCTGGAGCACCTCGAAGCGTTGGCTGGCAAGGATGCGCTGGCTGCGCCCTTGCACCAGCCGCGCGTCGTAGCGGATCAGTACCTGCACCCCGTTTTCGCGGTATTCGCTCTGGAACGCTTGCAGCTCACCCGCCAGCTCGTAGTCGGCCTGCAGATTGCTGTCATCGGCGCTCAGGCGCTGCACCCGGCCGTCCCGCTGGAAGGCATCGAGCAGGCGATTGCGCACCAGCAGTGGCACCGGATCGCTCCAGCGCGCGCCCTTGTAGCTGCTGATCACGTCGCCTTGCGCAATCACGGCGATACGCGGCCCGGCCAGGACTTCGCTGGCCAGCGGCTTGTTCAGGCGCAGCGACCAATCCACGGGTATCGCCGGGCGGCTCTGCTGGTTCACCGGCAGGCGATAAATGTCGGTGGGCTCGGCCTGTGGCAGGATCGAGCAGGCGCTGGCCAGGCTCAGCAGGCTGCCTGCGGCGAGCAGGCGAAGGGACGGCCTCATGGCTGGAACTCCTTGGTTGGGTCGCGGCCCAGCAGGTAGCCGCTGGGGTCGGCCTCCAGGCGCCGGGAGATGCCCTTCAGGGCATTGAGGGTTTCGCGCAGCTCGCGGATTGCCGGGGCCAGCTGATTGAGGCCTTGGGCGCCGTCGTCGAGCGCCTCGCGGTTGTTCTTGAGCAGGTCATTGATGGTCGCGGTGCTCTGAGCCAGCGACTGCATGGCCTGCTCCGCGCTGCCGAAGGCTTGCTTGCCCTCGCTGCCGAGCAGGCCATTGGCGTTGCGCATCAGCGCCTGTGTCTCGGCCAGGGTGGCGCTGGCCTGTTTGCCGACCTGGCCGAGTTGCTCGATGGCCTGGGCGATGCCGCCCTTCTGACTGGCGAAGGCACCGGTAGTCTGTTCGAGGTTGGCCAGGGTGTTGCTCAGGCGTTCGATGTTGTTTTCCGAGAACATCTGGTTGGCGTTGTGCAGCAGCAGGTTGATGTTGGTCACCAGGTCGCTGCTGTCGTTGAGCAGGCGTGAGATCGGCGACGGCGAGGCGACGATCACCGGCAGCTGTCCGTCCTTGCCCTTGAGCGATGGGCTCTGCGGCGTGCCGCCGCTGAGCTGGATGAACGAGTTGCCGGTCACCCCGGCGAGCGTGAGCTTGGCCTGGGTGTCTTCCTTCACCGGTGTGTCGGCGCTCAGGCGGATGCGCGCCAGCACCCGGCGCGGGTCCTGTGGGTCGAGGCGCAAGGTGCTGACATCGCCGACCTTGATGCCGTTGTACTGCACCGCGCTACCCCGGGACAGGCCCGAAACGGCCTCGTTGAACACCACTTCATAATCTTTGAAGGCATCGTCGACGCTGGACTTGGTCAGCCACAGGCCGAACAGCATGGCGCCGGCCACGACCAGCACGGTGACCAGTCCGATGAGGACGTGATGAGCTCGGGTTTCCATCGTCAGTACTCCTGTCCCGCGCTTGCGGCTGCCTGTTCGGCTGCACGTCCGCGCGGGCCGTGAAAGTATTCGTGAATCCAGGGATCGTCGGTGCGTTCGACCTCGGCCAGCGGGCCTGCGACCAGTACCCTCTTCTGCGACAGCACCGCCACCCGGTCGGTGATGGTGTAGAGGGTGTCCAGGTCGTGGGTGATGAGGAACACCGAAAGCCCGAGGGCGTCGCGCAGGGTCAGGATCAGTTGGTCGAATGCCGCTGCGCCGATCGGGTCCAGGCCTGCGGTGGGTTCGTCGAGGAACAGGATGTCCGGGTCCAGTGCCAGAGCGCGGGCCAGGGCAGCGCGCTTGATCATGCCGCCGGACAGCGAGGCCGGATACTTGTCGGCGGCGCTGATCGGCAGCCCCGCCAGCGCCAGCTTGACCCCGGCCAGGTGTTCGGCGTCGGCGCGTGACAGCCCGGCATGCTCGATCAACGGCAGCGCGACGTTCTCGGTGACGGTCAGTGACGAGAACAACGCGCCCTTCTGGAACAGCACACCGAAGCGCCGTTCCACCTGCGAGCGCTGGTCGTCGTTCAGCGTGGCCAGGTCCTGGCCGAACACCTTCACCCTGCCCTCGTTGGGCCGACGCAGGCCGACGATGCTGCGCAGCAGCACCGACTTGCCGCTGCCCGAACCGCCGACCACGGCGAGGATCTCGCCGCGGTACAGGTCCAGGTCGAGCTGCTCGTGCACGCTCTGACTACCGAAACGGTTGCACAGGCCACGGGCTTCGATCACCGCTTCACGTGTGCCACTCACCAGCCCATCTCCATGAAGAACAGCGCAGCTACCGCATCCAGCACGATGACCACGAAGATCGACTGCACCACTGCCGAGGTAGTGTGGGCCCCGACCGACTCGGCGCTGCCACTGACCTTGAAACCTTCCAGGCAGCCGATGGCGGCGATCAGGAAGGCGAAGAACGGCGCCTTGAGCAGGCCGACCAGGAAGTGCTGCACGCCGATGTCGCTCTGCAGCAGCGAGAGGAACATGGCCGGCGGGATGTCCAGCGACAGCGCACAGACCACCGCGCCGCCGACGATGCCGCAGACCATGGCGACGAAGGTCAGCAGCGGCAAGGCGATCAGCAGCGCCAGAACCCGCGGCACCACCAGCAGTTCGATGGGGTTCAGGCCCAGGGTGCGGATGGCGTCGATCTCCTCGTTGGCCTTCATCGAGCCGAGCTGCGCGGTGAAGGCGCTGGCCGTGCGCCCGGCCATCAGGATCGCGGTGAGCAGCACGGCGAATTCGCGCAGGAAGGAGAAGGCCACCAGGTCGACGGTAAAGACCGTCGCACCGAAGTCGGCCAGCACCGTGGCCCCGAGAAAGGCCACTACGGCGCCGACCAGGAAGGTCAGCAAGGCGACGATGGGCGCGGCGTCCAGGCCTGTCTGCTCGATGTGCGCGACCACCGGGGTGACCCGCCACTTGTGTGGTTGCAGGAGCCGGGTGGCGAGGGTGGCGAGGATCAGGCCGACGAAACCGAGTAGTTGCCGGGTGTCCTGCCAGAGTGTGTCGACGGCGCAGCCGATGCGTGCGAGCAATTGCAGCAGGACCGGTTGTTCGGCTTCCTTGATCGGGATGCAGTAGTCCTGCACCGAGCCATACACCGTCCTGAGCAAGGCACGGCTGGCCTCGGGGAGCTCGTCGGTGCAGTGCGACAGGCGCTCTGCGCCCAGCAACTCGGCCAGCAGCGAGGCACCGGCGGTGTCCAGGCGCCCAAGCTGGCTGAGGTCGGCGATCGTGTCGGCACCGTACTGGTCGCGCAGGCGCTCGCTGTCGCGCTTGAGGTTGGTGTAGTGGGCCAGGGTCCAGTCGCCGGCGATCAGCAGGCGCGCGGGGTGCTGGCGGGTGTCGAGGGTGGCGCTGGGCTCCATGCTTCTGACTCTGCACGACGGCGGTGGGTCAGATCATAGCCTGTTGCAGCGGCGGTGGCTTCAATCGCGGGGCAAGTCGCAACGGCGATGGAGGCGACGCGATGATGAAGCTTCACCCCGCCGGTACATCCTCGACCACCTTGAAGCGCAGTACGCCGATCACCTGGCCATCCTCGGTCAGCACCCGCACCTGCCACTTGCCCACGGGGTTGGGCGGGAAGTTCTGCTTGTGGGTCCAGGCCCGGTAGCCTTCCTTGCGCCCACCGTGGATGTCCAGGGCGATGCGGTCGACCTCTTTACCGTCCTGCTGCCACACGTGATAGATCCGCTCGTTCAGCCCGCGCGGGGCGTTGATTGCGGTATAGGCGTACAGCCCTGCGCTGCGAATGCGGCTGGCGGCGATCTCGTCCAGCGACTCGCCGGGCTGGCGGTCCTGCAGCTCGGTGGTCACCGCCACTTCGGTCATCCACAGGGTCGCCGGTGGCACCCATGAGCGCAGCAGCCACCCGCCGCCGCCCACGGTCAGGGTCACCAGTACCAGCGCCACGGCGCGGCGCCAGTTGTTGATCGGGAAACTGCTGGCCAGGCTCGGGAATGACAGCGCCATGGCCGCGATCAGCGCCAGCTTGAAGCTCTGTGCGGTGGTCAGGTGCAGGATGATCGGCAGCGCCGTGAGCAGCGCGGCGAACAGGGTCAGGGTGTGCAGCGCCATGAACAGCCAGCGCCGCGGTGCGAGCCATTTGTAGTACAGCGGATCGACGATGGAGATCAGCCCGGCTGCGCCGAGCAAGCCGGTGAACACCAGCTGGCCGCTGTTCCAGGTGGTGGTGATGAAGAAGAACGGCAGGACGAAGAACAGACTTTCCTGGTGGATCATCTGTGTGGCGTAACGCAAAAGTGGCTGCGGGATTTCGCGCTTGAACGTGCGTGCGAACAGTCCCGTCAGGGTGTTCTCGAGCATCAGCCAGACCCAGCTGATCAGCATCAGCACGGCGATCCAACTGGCGAGGCCGGCCTGGCGGTCGACCAGGATGAAACTGCCAATGCCGGACAGGAAGCCGCCAAGGGCGATGACCCCGGGGTAGCGTTTGAGCAGTTCGATGATGCGTTGGACGATGTGGGGTATGGGAGGCATGGGGATGGGCAGCGATAAGGGGTGACTGTTCTGGCCTCTTCGCGGGCAAGTCGCAATGGCGAAGAGGCCGAAACAGGATACCGCCGAATCAGCTGTCCCGTGTAGCGCCGCTGGGGCGATCCGCCGGCTGGCGCCTTTTGCGGATCAGCCCGATGGCGAGTATCAGCCCCAACCCCAGCGCCACCAAACCGTACAGCTCGTCATAGCCCAGCAGTGGCTTCTCGATGCGCAGGTAGCCAGGTTCCTTGAGCAACAACCGCAGCGCCTCGTTGGCCTCCTTCAGGCTGACCTTGCGCAGTTTGCCGATCGGGTCTGTGAAACGGCCGTCCTCGTAGTCGTTCAGCGCGCCCCAGTAGTAGTCAGCCAGTGCGCTGTTGCCCTGGGTGGTCCAGCTTTCGCGGGCAATCGCGGCCTCCTTGAGGCGGGCAAAGGTGTCTGCATCCAGGCCGTGCTTGCGCAGGTGCTCGAACAAGTCCTGCAGCACCTTAACCGCTTCGTCGATGTCCTGGCGCTCGAGATCGGCGTTGAAGCTGAGCATGCCACTGTCGCCGAAACTTTCACGCCGCACGGAGGGGCCGTAGGCCAGGCCGTGGCGCAACCGCAGTTGATCGTAAGCAGCCCAGTCGAGGTAGCGCGAGAGCAGTTCGAGGGTCTGGTCGTGATTGCTGTCGAGTACCGGCTCGATGAACAGCCAGTGCAGCCTGGCGGTGTCGCCCAGCCAGCCACGGGTCAGGTCGCGGCGTTGCTCGGCCTGCTGGCTGATGCTGTCGAGGTTGCGCCGCTCGCCTGGCTCGGTGGCTGGCAGCTCGCCGTAGGTACGCTCCAGATAGGCCGGCAGCAGGCGGTCGAGGCCACCGACGACGATCAGGCTCATGTTGTTGGCGGCGTACCAATGCTCGCGCATGGCCTGCACCTGTTTGAGGGTCATGCCGTCGATATCCGAGCGCTCCGGGCATTTGAGCCCCAGTTCCACGGCAAGCTGGTCGCTGGCCGGGTGGCCGATGTCCTGGCGGTCCAGCCAGCGCTGCAGGTGGCCGTAATGGCCGCCGTCCTCGCGCTCGATGATTTTCTTGGCGGTGGCCAGGGCCTTGGCATCGATCTTCGTGTCCCGCACCGCCGCCAGCAGCAGGTCGAGCACCTTGCGCTGGTTGCGCGCCGGCGCTTCTATGACGAAGGTGGTATCGGCGGCGCTGGTGAAAGCGTTCCACTCCCCGCCCAGCGCCTGCAGGCGCTCTTCCAGGCCGCCTTCGCCGGTCTCGTCGATGCCGCTGAACAGCAGGTGTTCGAGCAGGTGCGGCAATTCGCGCTGGTTGCACTCGAAGTCGTCGAGGCCCACGCCGACTACCAGGCGGATCGACACATGGTCGCGTTCGTACCCCGACTTGAGAATCACCTGCAGGCCGTTGGGCAACAGATAGCCTTCGACCCGCGAGCGGTCGAGGGCGAACGAGGGCAGGCTGCAGAGGATCAGGCAAACGAAGGTCAGGCAACGCATGGGCGGGCTTCCGGGCCGGTCTCCAGGTGTGCGGGGGTCAGGACAGGCGGGCGTCGTCCGGCACGCTGTCGAGCAGAAGCCCGCCGGTGTCTGCGCCGCCCAGTACCACATAGGCACTGCTGCAGAACAAAGAGTTCAACCGCTTCATGTCGGCAATCAGCTCCAAGTGTAGCGAACTGGTCTCGATACTCTGCACCACCTTGCGTTGCAGGCGGCTGACATGGGCGTGGGCCAGGCGCCGTTCCTGGGCGCGGAAGCGGCGTTTCTCGCGCAACAGCAGGCGTGCGCTCTCAGGGTCGGCGCTGAGGAACACCGACAGGCCCAGGCGCAGGTTGGCCAGCAGTTGCTCCTGAAGGCCCGTCAATTCTTCCAGGCCGACCTGGGAGAACTCCCGGCGCTGTGAGGTCTTCTGCTGCTGCACCTTGCGCAGCATGCGCTCGATCAGGTCGCTGGCCAGCTTGAGGTTGATCGACAGTTCGATGATCTCGGCCCAGCGCCGGTTGTCCTGCTCGCTCAGGTCCTCGCGTGACATCTGCGCCAGGTACAGCTTGATGGCGCTGTACAGGGCCTCGGCGTCCTCGCCCAGGGCGCGGGTCTGTTGTGGCAGTGCGGTCTGGCTGCCGCGCAGGGCGCCGAGCATGGCCTCGAGCAGGCTGTCGACGATGTCGCCCAGGCGCAGGGTCTCGCGGGCTGCGTTGGCCAATGCCAGGCTGGGGGTTTCCAGCGCCGAGGCGTCGAGGTGCCGGGGCTTGACCTGGCCGTTGGCGACTTCGCGTTCGGGTAGCAGGGTGGTGCACAGGCGCCCCATAGGTTTGACCGTGGGCAGCATGACCAGGCAACGCAGGGTGTTGTAGAGCAAATGGAAGCCGATCACCAGCTCTTGCGGGCTGAAACTCAGCGAGTCCATCCAGTCCACCAGCGGGTGCAGCACCGGAATGATCAGCAGCAGGCCGATCAGCTTGTACAGCAGGCTGCCCAGGGCCACGCGACGCCCAGCAGCGTTCTGCATGCGGGCGCTGATGAAGGCCAGCATTCCACTGCCGATGTTGGCGCCGACCACCAGGCCGATGGCCACCGGCAGGCTGATCACCTCGGCACCGGCCAGGGTCGCGGTGAGCAGCACGGCAGCGAGGCTGGAGTAGGTGATCATGGCGAACAGGGCGCCGACCAGGGCGTCGAGCAGGATATCGCCGGTCAGCGAGGCGAACAGCACTTTCACACCCTGTGCATGGGTGATCGGCGCAGCAGCCTGCACGATCAGTTCAAGTGCCAGGATGATCAGGCCCAGGCCAATGGCCACCCGGCCCATCTGGCCGAGGCGCGTCTGCTTGCGCGACAGGAAGAAGATCACCCCGACGAACACCAGCAAAGGCGACAGCCACGACAGGTCGAAGGTCAGCACCCGCGCCATCAGCGCAGTGCCCACGTCGGCACCGAGCATGATCGCCAGGGCTGGGGTCATGGCCATCAGGCCTTGGCCGACGAAGGAAGTGACCAGCATGGCGGTGGCGTTGCTGCTCTGCACCACGGCGGTGACGACGATGCCAGCAATGAAGGCCAGCGCGCGACGGTCCATGTTCTGGCTGAGCACGCGGCGCAGGTTCGAGCCGTAAACCCGAAGAATACCGGTGCGCACGATATGCGTGCCCCAGACGAGCAGCGCCACGGCGGAAAGCAGGTTGAGCAGGGTCAGCATGGTCGAGGCCCCCTTTTTACCGACGCCCCAGTGCGGGGCCAATGGGTGAAGCCGTGAGCCTGGCCCGGGGGTGGGCGTTGTATTCAGTGCTCACTGAAGCTTTAGTTGTTTTGCGCGGTTGTCGCCAGCTTGGCATGGCGTGCATTTATTTGAAACATTTCTGTCACAAGCATGTTGGGTGTTTCAATGCCAGTACAGACAAACGAAAAAGGCCCCGGAGGGCCTTTTCAGTGACGTCCGGTACTTACTGACCCGGAATGTCCTTGCGCAGTTTCACCGGATCATGCTCCTTGCCTTCCTTGCGCGCCATTGCAGTACGCATGCGGATGTTGATCGCTTCCACCGCCAGCGAGAACGCCATGGCGAAGTACACATAGCCCTTCGGCACGTGCACGTCGAAGGACTCGGCGATCAGCACGGTGCCGACCACGATCAGGAACGACAGCGCGAGCATCTTCAGCGACGGGTGCTTGTCGATGAAATCGCTGATGGTGCCGGCGCAAAGCATCATCACCAGCACGGCGACGATGATCGCGGCGATCATCACCGGAACGTGCGAGACCATGCCCACCGCGGTGATCACCGAGTCCAGCGAGAACACGATGTCGATGATGGCGATCTGGATGATGGTGTAGAAGAACTTGCCGCCAGCGCCTTTGGGTTCGTCGCTGCTTTCCTCTTCACCCTCGAGGCCGTGGTAGATCTCCTGGGAGCTTTTCCACAGCAGGAACAGGCCGCCGAAGAACAGGATCAGGTCGCGCCCCGAAATGCCCTCGCCAAAGACCACGAACAGGTCGTCGGTCAGGCGCATTACCCAAGTGATCGAGAGCAGCAGCATGATCCGGGTGACCATCGCCAGCGCCAGGCCGAAGATCCGCGTGCGCGGCTGCATGTGCTTGGGCATGCGGCTGACCAGGATCGAGATCATGATGATGTTGTCGATCCCGAGCACGATCTCGAGTGCGGTCAGGGTGAAAAAGGCAACCCAGATTTCCGGGCTGGTCAGCCATTCCATGTGTATTCCTTCGAACGATGAAGGCGACGCGCCCGGGAGAGCGGGCGCGTCGCGGTGGGGTGGTGCTCTTGTCTTACAGACTACTGATCAGTGGGAAAACTCCCATGAGCAAGGCGGCGAGCATTATGCACAGGCACACCAGAACTGCCCACTTGAGGGTGAAGCGCTGGTGATCGCCGAATTCGATCCCCGCCAGGGCTACCAGCAGGTAGGTGGAGGGTACCAGCGGGCTAAGCAGGTGTACCGGTTGTCCGACGATCGACGCACGGGCCATTTCCACCGGGGTGATGCCGTAGTGGCTGGCGGCTTCGGCCAGTACCGGCAGCACGCCGTAGTAGAAGGCGTCATTGGACATGAAGAAGGTGAACGGCATGCTGACGATCGCGGTGATGGCCGCCAGGTACGGGCCGAGCGCATCCGGGATCACCGCCAGCAAGCTCTTGGACATGGCCTCGACCATGCCGGTGCCGGACAGAATGCCGGTGAAGATACCGGCGGCGAAGATCAGCCCGGTCACGGCCAGCACGCTACCGGCGTGGGCTGCGATGCGGTCCTTCTGCTGCTGCAGGCAGGGGTAGTTGACGATCATGGCGATACTGAAGGCGATCATGAACAGCACCGGCAGCGGCAGCACGCCGGAGATCAGCGCGACCATCAGGGCAGCGGTCAGGGCGCCGTTGAACCAGATCAGCTTGGGGCGGCGCGCTTCGGGGAACTGCGACACGCTGATTTCGCTGTGATCGATGTCGTCGGTCGGCAGGTGCAGCTCACCCAGGCGGGCACGCTCGCGCTTGCCGTACATGTAGGCGATGGCGAGGATCGCCAGCACACCGAAGGCCATGGCCGGGATCATCGGCACAAAGATGTCCGACGGGTCTACATGCAGCGCGCTGGCGGCGCGAGCGGTCGGACCACCCCAGGGGGTCATGTTCATCACGCCACCGGCGAGGATGATCAAACCGGCCATGATTCGCGGGCTCATGCCCAGGCGGCTGTACAGCGGCAGCATGGCGGCGCAGCAGATCATGTAGGTGGTGGCGCCGTCACCGTCGAGCGAGACCACCAACGCCAGCACGGCAGTGCCGACCGAGACTTTCAGCGGGTCGCCCTTGACCAGCTTGAGGATCTTGCGCACGGCCGGGTCGAACAGGCCGGAGTCGATCATCAGGGCGAAGTAGAGGATGGCGAACATCAGCATCACGCCGGTGGGCGCGAGCTTGCTGATGCCTTCGAGCATCATGGGGCCGATCTTGGCGGAGAAGCCGCCGAACAGGGCGAAAATGATCGGTACCAGGATCAGGGCGATCAAGGCCGACAGGCGCTTGGTCATGATCAGGTACATGAAGGTGATGACCATGGCAAAGCCAAGGAAGGTCAGCATGGCGGTACTCCAGGCGTGGCGCGGCGAAAGGACGGACGATTCGGGCGGATCAGCGCGTCAGGCGCTGTGCATGGAATAGCGGGAGGGGTACTGCAGGAAGGCGGGCACAGGAAAACATCGGTATCACCATTGTTGTTGTTGATTGGGCCGGGTTCGTACGTAATGCCGACACCCTGGCTGGCCGGTCTGTCGCCGGTGGTGGCGCTATCCTAGGTGGGTAAGCTTTCAGCCAGCTTTCGCCTCGATGAAGGCGACAGGAGGTCGTTTCATGAATGACGTACAGGAAGGCGGGTGCCATTGCGGTGCCTTGCGCTACCGGCTGGAGGGTGATCTGACGGATGTCGCCCACTGCCACTGCTCGATCTGTCGACGGGCCAGCGGCGGGCTGGTGGTGACCTGGCTTACCCTGCCGCGCAAGGGTTTCCAGTGGATGGCGGGCGAGCCGAAGCGCTATGTGGCGCCGGCCAGTTGTACCCGGTTCTTCTGCGGCGACTGCGGCGCGCATGTGGCGCTGGAGACGACGCATAGCCCGCTGAGCATCGATGTGACGGTGGGGACGCTGGACCGGCCAGAACAGGTGAGGGCCAGTCGGCATATCTGGACGGGCAGCCGGCTACCCTGGCTGCACCTCGATGAGGAGCTGCCTGGCGAGGTGGAGGAGAGTCCGTAACGAAATGCGGGGGCCTGATCAAAGGCCCCCGCAGGTCTTCAGATGGTCAGCGTCCAGTCGTAGTCGACGATCAGCGGCGCGTGCTGCGAGAAGCGTGGCTGGCGCGGCAGGCGAGCACTGCGCACGAAGCGGCGCAGACCTTGGGTGAGGATCTGATAGTCGAAGCGATAGCCCAGGTTGAGCATCTCGGCCTGTTCGTTGTCCGGCCACCAGCTGTACTGGTCGCCTTCGCGGCTGACTTCGCGCAGGGCGTCGACATAGCCCATCTCGCCGATGATCGCGTCCATCCAGGCCCGTTCGGGCGGCAGGAAGCCCGGCGACTGCTGGCTGTCGCGCCAGTTCTTGATGTCGAGCTTCTGCTGCGCCACGTAGAACGAGCCGCAATAGATGTATTCGCGACGCTTGCGACGCTGCTTGTCCAGGTACTTGGCGAAGTCGTCCATCAACTTGAATTTCTGGTTCAAGTCTTCGTCGCCGTTCATTCCCGAAGGCAGCAGCAGGCTGGCGATGCTTACCTTGTCGAAATCTGCTTGCAGGTAGCGCCCGTAACGGTCGGCCGTCTCGAAGCCCAGGCCGGTGATGACTGCCTTGGGCTGCATCCGCGAGTAGAGCGCCACGCCACCTTGGGCAGGCACCTCCGCTTCGCAGGCATAAAGGAAATAGCCATCGAGCTGGAAAGCTGGGTCGTCGAGTTCAAAGGCCGAGGCGCGGGTATCCTGAAGGCAGATGACGTCGGCATTCTGGGCTTGCAGCCAGCTGAGCAGTCCACGCTCGGCCGCAGCCTGAATGCCATTCACGTTCACACTGATGATCCGCATAAATGGCCCCAAAAATCTCGTGCGTGTATGATACCCGAGCTCAACTCATTTAGCTAAATCCGTGGTGTCCGGGACTTTTCATGCAGCCGTATCAGCGCGACTTCATTCGTTTTGCCATCGATCGCGGCGTTCTGCGCTTCGGTGAATTCACCCTGAAATCGGGGCGTACCAGCCCGTACTTCTTCAACGCCGGGCTGTTCAACAGCGGATCGGCCCTGGCCCAGCTGGGGCGCTGCTATGCAGCCGCGATCGTCGACAGCAAGATCCCCTTCGACGTGCTGTTCGGCCCCGCGTACAAGGGCATCCCGCTGGCAGCGGCCACGGCGGTGTCCCTGGCCGAGCAGCATCAGCTCGACGTGCCATGGTGCTTCAACCGCAAGGAAGCCAAGGACCACGGCGAGGGCGGCAGCCTGGTCGGCGCCCCGCTGGCCGGTGACGTGCTAATCATCGACGACGTGATCACTGCCGGTACCGCCATCCGTGAAGTCATGCAGATCATCAAGGGCCAGCAGGCCAACGCCGCAGGCGTGCTGATCGCATTGAACCGCGAAGAGCGCGGCAATGGCGAGCTCTCGGCGATCCAGGAAGTGGAGCGTGATTTCGGCATTCCGGTGGTCAGTATCGTTTCGCTGACCCAGGTGCTCGAGTTCCTGGCTGACGACCCTCAGCTCAAGCAGCACTTGCCGGCGGTCGAAGCCTATCGGGCTCAGTACGGGATCTGATCTCGGATCGGTAATGAAAAAGGCGACCCATGTGGGTCGCCTTTTTCATTGGATCGGCGGTGGGTTTTTCGCGGGCAAGCCCGCCCCCAGTGGGAGCGGGCT
>NZ_JACVTY010000050.1:0-25889 GCF_016624805.1 Pseudomonas sp. S44 | reverse complement strand
AAACCGCCCTGGGGGTACATGTCCCGGCGGCCACCCGCCGCTGCTATTTGTTCCGCGATGAAAGCGCTGCCGTTACTGCGCGATGGTCTTCACCGAAACCCCACGTTCGACCGGCGTAGAGGTGCGCCCGTACACATCCTCGAAGCGCTCGATATCATCCTCGCCCAGGTAGCTCCCGGACTGCACTTCGATGATCTCCAGCGGGATCTTGCCCGGATTGCGCAGGCGGTGCACCGAGGCAATCGGGATGTAGGTCGACTGGTTCTCGGTGAGCAGGAACACGTTCTCGTCGCAGGTCACCTCGGCGGTGCCGCTGACCACGATCCAGTGCTCGGCGCGGTGGTGGTGCATCTGCAGCGACAGGCTGGCGCCTGGCTTGACGGTGATGTGCTTGACCTGGAAGCGTCCACCCATGTCCACCGAGTCGTAGGAGCCCCACGGACGGTACACCTCGAGGTGGTTCTGGGTCTCGCTGCGGCCTTGCTGGTCGAGGGTGTTGACCAGTTGCTTGACGCCCTGGACCTTGTCCTTGTGGGCAATCATCATCGCGTCCTTGGTCTCGACCACGACGATGTTCTCAAGGCCGATCACCGACACCAGCTTGCCGTTGCCGTGGATCATGCAGTTGTGGCTGTCCTGCACCACCACGTCGCCCTTGGTGACGTTGCCGTTGTCGTCCTTTTCGTGCACATCCCACAGCGACGACCAGCAGCCCACGTCGCTCCAGCCGGCCGACAGCGGCACCACGCAGGCGCGCTGGGTCTTTTCCATCACCGCGTAGTCGATGGAGTTGTCCGGGCAGCAGGCGAAGGTGGCTTCGTCGATGCTCAGCACGTCGGCTTCTTCGTCGCTGCGCTCCAGGGCCAGCAGGCAGGTGTCGTAGATGTCGGGGTCGTGCTTTTTCAGCTCTTCGAGGAAGCGGCTGGCGCGGAACAGGAACATGCCGCTGTTCCAGAAGTAACCGCCGGCACGAACGAACTCGTTGGCGCGTTTCTCATCGGGCTTTTCGACGAACTGCGCGACCCGCGCCACACCCTCTGGCAGCAGGGCGTCCTGGCTGGAGCGGATGTAGCCGTAACCGGTCTCGGGCTTGGTCGCCGGTACGCCGAACAGCACCATCTCGCCGCGCTCGGCCGCCACCGTGGCCAGGGCCAGGGCGCGTTGCAGGGCTTTCTGGTCCTCGATCACGTGGTCGGCGGGCAGCACCAGCATCAGCTCGTCGCGGCCCTCGTTGACCAGTTTCATGGCGGCCATTGCCACCGCTGGCGCGGTGTTGCGCCCGAAGGGCTCCATGAGGATGGCCTGGGTTTCGAGCTTCAGGCCCGCCAACTGCTCCTGGACGATGAACTTGTGGTCCTTGTTGCAGACCACGATGGGGGTATCCATGCCCTCGAACACCAGGCGCTGGAGGGTCTGCTGGAACAGGGTGTGTTCGCCGGTCAACGCCAGGAACTGCTTGGGGAACTGCTTGCGCGACAGAGGCCACAGACGCGAACCGCTACCACCAGAAAGAATTACCGGGATCATCATGTTTCTCCAATAGTCGTTTAGAGGCAGGGGGATCAGTTGTTAGCCACGGGGCGAGTTACCCACACCGGCGACAAGCTGTTGCCGGAACCGGTGACATACAGCACGGCCGCTTCGCCGCGCTCCAGGGCGACGGGTTTGACGTCGCTGACTTTCTTGTTGCCGTCGAACAGGGCCAGGTTGACCTTGACCGGATTGATTTCGCGCTCGCCGCGACCCTTGGCGGCCACCGGCTTGACCACTTCGGTCTTGCCGTCGGCGGTCTTGAGGGTCAGCGACTGGTCGCTGAGGTTCTGCACGCGCACCAGCGCTTTCTGCTTGTTCTTGAACGGCGGCTCCTCGATCAGTTGCGGGTTGCCGCCGTTGTTGTTGACCAGGGTGTAGTACTTGTCCGAGGCCAGCTTGACCGGCACGCTCTTGCCGCCGACCTGGGCGGTGTAGTCGCCGCCAGGCAGGAAGCTGAAGTCGCTGCTGGCCTGGGCACCGACCTGCTTGATCTGGGTATTGCCGACCGAGGCCGCGGTGGGCGCGGAGCTTGCGTTGTACAGGCGCACGAAGGTCGAGCCTTTCGGGGCGCTAGGGCCATAGAGTGCGGCGTCGGCGCCGGCGAAGGCCTGCAGCGAAGCCAGGGAAAGGCCGGCCGCGAGGGTGAGGGCTTTGGCGATGGATGGCTTGTGAGTCATGTGCGTGTTCCTCTCTTTCAGTGGTCCGTCCGGTTGGACGAAAGGGCCAGGTTTTCTTCGGATTTACGGGTGTTCTTCAGTTGCGCGATCCACTGCGGATCGAAGCTGCTGAGGTCGTTCTTCATTGGCAGATAGCGCTCGGGGAACTCCCACACCACGACCTGTGGCGGGGTGTTCTTGAAGGCGTCGCTCTGCAGGTACTTGAGCATCGGCAGCAGCGGGCCGTGGCCGTCCTCGGCATAGTTGGCGACGTCGCTGTGCAGCGCCTGTTGCAGGGCGCCGAGGAAGTTCCAGTGCGGGTTGGCGCTGTAGCTGGTGCCCACCAGTGCCACCGGGATGGCGCTGTCGGCGAACAGCGCATCGCCGTCGTCGCCCTCGGCTTGCGCCGGGCGGGTGGTGCGCTGCTGCAGGTTGTCCGGGGTTGGCAGCAGGTTGCTGAACAGCGGGTCGAGCGGCAGGAAGTTGGTCAGGTCACCTTTGTATGGCGCAGTCTTGCCCGCCTCGGTGATGTAGGCCTGGGGTTGGCCGTCGAGCAGTTGCTGGCGCTTGACGCCTTCGGCGATGGACTGGGCAACCACTTCGGCGCCCATTGGCGTCCAGTGCGTGTCGGTGCGCAGGAATACCTGGCCACGTGCCTTGGCCTGCTCCAGCGGGGCGAGCAGGTCGGGGGCGAACACGTTGGCCTGGCGCGCCTGGGCGTGGAACTGGTTGAACAGCTCGCCGTGCAGGCTGGCGGGCGTCTCCTTGCCCAGGTACTCGGCATAGACCCGTGCCTTGGCCGGCACGATCGCCAGTACCAGCTCGATGTTCTGGCGCTGCAGGGTGTCGCGCACGCCGCGGATCAGCGCCAGGTTGTCCTGCATCAGTTGGTCGGCGTTGGCGGTGGGGTTGAATTCCTCATCGCTGAACAGCCACTGGTCGCGGCCCAGCACCACACCGGGGCGGCCTTCGTTGAACAGCTTGAAGTCCAGTGCGGCCCAGAGGTTGGTGCCCAGGCGCTTGATCGGGAACTGTTCGTCGTAGTGGGTTTCGGCGGCCTTGGCCAGCTTGCCGTCGAGCAGGGTCATCTGCCCGGTGCGGTTGAAGCTCTCCAGGCCCCCGACCGACCAGGCGCCCAGGCCCACCAGCAGACCGAGGAACGACAGCGAATAGGTGATGCGAAGTGTGCGGTTCATGTCATCCACCTCAGAACTGGAAGTACAGGAACGGCGAGTAGCTCTGCGCCGAAAGCTTGAGGATCGAGGCCACGAACAGCAGCAGCACCAGGGCGCGGGTCATGACCCGGGTCCAGTCCAGGCTGAGCGTGCCGTCGCCATGTACTTGCGCCGGAATGCGCGGGGCGGCCGGTGGCGTTGCGTTGCGGTAGAAGTCGCGCAGGCCGAAGAACGCCAGGGTCAGGTAGGCGACGATCAGCGTGGCCACCTGCAGGCCGGTGAGTTGGGCGCGGTTGAGTTCCGACAGCTGCCACTGGCCGAAGCTGAACATGGCGCCGTACATGCGGCCGGCCACTTCGAGGTTTTCGGCGCGGAAGATCACCCAGCCGACGACCACCAGCAGGAAGGTGAAGGCCCATTTGATCGGGTTGAAGCGCTGCGGGTTGGTGTCGATGCCCAGCGCGCGTTCGATCGCCAGCCACATGCCGTGCCAGGCGCCCCAGATGATGTAGGTGAAGTTGGCGCCGTGCCACAGGCCGCCCAGCAGCATGGTCAGGAACAGGTTGCGGTAGGTGGCGAAGGTGCCGCCGCGGTTGCCGCCCAGGGTGATGTACAGGTAGTCGCGCAGCCAGGTCGACAGGCTGATGTGCCAGCGCCGCCAGAACTCGGTGATCGACTGGCTGATGTAGGGCTGCTTGAAGTTCTCCATGAAGCGAAAGCCCATCATCAGGCCCAGGCCGATGGCCATGTCGCTGTAGCCGGAGAAGTCGAAGTACAGCTGCGCGGTGTAGGCCAGCGCGCCCAGCCAGGCATCGCCGGTGGTGGGGTTCTGCAGGGCGAAGCAGTGGTCGGCGACCACCGCCAGGGTGTCGGCGATGAACACTTTCTTGATGAAGCCCTGCATGAAGCGGGTGCAGCCTTCGGAGAACTTGTCCAGGGTGTGGGTGCGGTTGTTGAACTGATCGACCAGGTCCTTGAAGCGCAGCACGGGGCCGGCGATCAGGTGCGGGAAGATCGCCACGAACGCGGCGAAGTCGATCAGGTTGCGCGTGGCCGGGGTGTCGCCGCGGTACACGTCGATGATGTAGCTGATCGACTCGAAGATGTAGAACGAGATACCGATCGGCAGCAGCACGTGGGTGAGGATGAACGGCTCAAGGCCGAACGAGCTGATGATCGCGTTGAGGCTGTCGACGCCGAAGTTGGCGTACTTGAAGTAGCCGAGGATCGCCAGGTCCACGCCCACGCCCAGCAGCAGCCAGCGCTGGGCCGGCTTGGTGCGCACGCCGGCAGCGCCGACTTTCAGACCGATCCAGTAATTCCACAGGGTGACGCCTGCGAACAGCGCCAGGAAGTCTACCCGCCACCAGGCGTAGAAGATGTAGCTGGCCACCAGCAACAGCAGGTTGCGATAGCGGTTCCCGCTCAGGTAGTACAAGCCGAGGAAAACCGGCAAGAACAGGAACAGGAACACGTTGGACGAGAAGACCATCCCGGTTCTCCTTTTTGTTCACAGCATCCGGGGCACAGCGCCCCCCAAACCCCCCAACGCGTAGCTGGGGAGCAACCTAGTTCCTGTGGGAGCGGGTTTACCCGCGAAGCAGACACCGCGGTGCCTGGCAAGGGCTTCGCCCTTGTTCGCGGGTAAACCCGCTCCCACAGGGATCTACTATTTCTTCTGTTCCGCGCTCGGGTCGTAGACCCGGGTCATGTCGCCGCCCATGCGGAAGCTGTTGAACGGCTGCATGTCGTGCTTGCGCTTGAGGGTGTCGCCGACGCACTGGTACAGCGCGCACCAGGGTTCGAGCCAGGCGTACTTGCTGTCGACCTTGAGGTCCTTGAGGTCCTGCTTGACCCCGGCGCGCTCGGCGAAGTGCACCGGATCGCGGGCACCGGCCAGCACGCCTTCGCCCAGACGCTGCAGGGCGAAGTTGTTTTCCTTGCGCAGGTCCACGCCATTGACCTGGGCGAAGCTGGCGATCATCGCCAGCGGCGGCAGGGCGTAGTTGTGGTAGGCCAGCGCGCGCTGGCGACGTTTGATCTCGTTGGGCAGGAAGCCTTGGTCGTCGATCTGGTTGGCGCCGACCTTGAACTCCTTCACTGCCCAGTCGAACAAGTCGCGCCGATCGGTGGCCACTGCCGTGGCCATCACCGACCAGGCCGCCCAGTAGCTATGGTTGTTGATCTTCTCCAGCGGCAGGTCGCTCCAGTCGCGCACGGTCTGTGTCGCCAGCTTGGCGAGCCACTTCTCGATCAGCTCGGCTTCGGCCTGGTGCGCGGCCAGTGGCTGGGACTTGGAGAACTTCAAGCGCAGCCACGAGCCGCTCATGCTGCCCAGCGCCCATTTGCGCATGGACTTGCCGGTGTGGTTGAAATCGGTGGACTCCAGCGCATCGGCGCGCGCCCAGGTGCCGAGCCAGGTCAGCACGCAATCGAGCTGGGCCGGGCGACCGTCGCGCATGTACTGGCCGACCATCTTGCTGACGCCCTTCTCCAGGGTGGTGATGTCGGCGGTGGAGTCGCGGAAGGCTTTTTCAGAGGCGACGTTGAGCGTTGCCCGAGCCTTGTCCGAGCCCTCGTACTTGCTGCGAAACTGCAGCGCGCCGGTGTAGGGCTTGGGCGCGGCTTCGCAGCTGAAGTTGCCGTCGCTGGTCTTGAGTTTCTCGATGCCCTCGTAGTAACCCTGCGGGGGCACCAGCGCAGCCTGCGCGGCACCGCCGAACAGGGCCAGCGCGAGCAGGGCGGGGCTGAAGGTTCGCTTCAATGTCGTCATGTTCGCCTCACTGGCCGGCTTGCGCGGTGTTGCGCGCGCTGCCGGCGAAGTTGTTGCGTTTGCAGAGCTTGGCCTCGACTTTCTGGGTGCCGTTTTCCGGGCCCTGGACTTCCAGGGCCAGCAGATTCTGGCTGGCCCAGTCTTCGTCCTCGCGCATCTGGAAGACGAAGCGTCCGTCGGTGTCGGAGGTCTCGGGTTTTTCGATCTTGATGTCCTCGTGGCGCCCGTTCAGGTACCAGAGGGTGGCCTGCAGCACCTTGACCGAGGTGTCCTCGAAACGGATGTCGAGTTGGTGATTGCGGTTGACCAGGTCCTTGATCACGCCACCCTTGCCGTTGACCATCAGCTCGTTCTTGCCCGGCTTGAGTGTGGTGCTGGCGCTCATTTGCGCCGGGCGGCCGTCGCAGCCATCGTCGAGCAGGCCGAGGATCTGCCGCCAGATGGTTTCCTGGTCCAGGCGGTACAGCGGCGAGAATTCCCAGATCAGGATCTTCGGCGGGTTCTTGTGGAACTCCTCGCTGCCCAGGTACTGGATCATCGAGCCTTCCAGGCCGCCGCCGGGGAAGGCGACGTTGAGTACGTCGGCGCCGATGTACTGTTCCAGAAAGCCCGAGAAGTTGTAGTTCTTGCCACTGTGGCTGGTGCCAACCAGGGTGATCTGCGCGTTGCCTGAATCGCCGAACAGGTCGTCGCCGCCGCTGGCGCCCCCCTTGGGTTCGGTGGCGAACTGGTCCATGTACTGCACCGCGTAGCTGGTGCCGCACAGTTGTCCGGCGACGTTGTGCAGGGTGCCGGTCTTGCCCATGCGTCCGGATTTCCGGGTTTCGAATTCCTTGCGTGGAATACCCTCGAAAGCCGGCATTTTGTGCACGGTGTCGGCCACGATCTTCGCTGCGCGCTCGGCGCCGTAGGGCGTCCAGTGCTGGTCGCCGCGGAAGTAGAAGTCCTTGCCCTGGTCGGCGGCGGCGAGCTGCTCGTTGGTCAGGGGCGAGAGGTCGGGCACGTTGTAGCCCATCCGGGCGAAGCGCTGCAGCATCGCCTGGTAGTTGTGCAGGGCTTTCTGGTAGTCGAAGGCAGCCTTCTCTTCGGGCTTGAGCATGTTGCGGTTTACCAGGCCACGGGTCGGCTGGTAGACCACCACCAGCTCCACGCCGCGTTTCTTGAACGCATCGTGCACCTGCTGCAGACGCTTGTAGCCGCCGGGCGTGGTGTCGAATTCGGTGCGCAGGTCTTCGCGGGTACGGAACAGCCAGTCGCCCTGGGCCTGTACCAGGGTGGTGAAGTTCTGCTGGTAGCGGGTGGTGTAGCGGCTGGCGTCGTGGGCCTCGGGGCACAGCTGGCAGCACGGCTCGGCGCTGAAGCTCGGTGGCTGCACGTCGTCGGCGCGCACGCCCTGGCTGATGGCCAGGAGGGCGGCGGACAGGCCGAGCAGTTTCATCAGGTGTGGGGTCATGGTCTGGGCTTCCTTAATCGATCATTTCGGTCTGGCGTTCGACCGGGTCGATCAGCACGGCCTTCTGCTGGCGCACCAGCAGGTCGAGGATTTCGTCCTGGCGCTCGCCGAGCACGCCGTTGAGGCTGATGCCGCTGGATTTGCGCGGGGCGAGCATGGAGACCTTGTACAGCTCCACCGACAGCGGCGAGTCGATCGACAAGGGCCCGGAACCGTTGGCCGCCAGCTCGCCGCCGACCACGATCAGCGACACCTTGGTGTCGAACGGGTCGAGGGCGATGTCGCGGTCGGTGTCGGAGAGGTCCTTGATGTGCCCGTACACCCCGACCAGGCCGTTGGCCATGGCGATGTTTTCGTACAGGCGGATGTTCACGCTGTTGCGTACGCGGATGCCGTGGCGACGGTTGTTGATCAGCTTGTTGCCCCAGATCAGGTTGTCGCCGCTCTCGTAGAGGGTGATGCCGTCGGTGTGGTTGCGGTAGATCTCGTTGTAGGCGATCAGGTTGTTGACGCTGTTACGGTCGATCACCACGCCCGAGAGCTTGTTGTCGTAGCTCTTGTTGTTGATGATCCAGCTGTCGTTGACCTCGCGCGAGACGATGATCCCGTGCTTCTTCTTGGTGCCGTACACGGTGTTGCCGGCAATGATCAGGCGGTGCGAGCGGTCGTGCGGGTCGATGCCGTAGACGATGTTGTCGCGGTAGGTCGAGTCCTTGACCACGAAGTCGCTGGTCTCGTAGCAGTAGAAGCCGTACCACATGTCGCTGAACTCCGAGCCGATGATCCAGCCGGTCGGTTCAGGGCGGCCCATCTGCTTGGCCATGTTCGGGGTGTACTGCGAGATGCTCACGCCATACGACTTGGACTTGGCATAGCCGAAGCTGGCCATCTTGCTGTTGACGATGTACGTCTCGGTGCCGCCCCAGCTGAGCAGGAACGGGCGGAATTCCTTGGGCGAGCGGAAAGTCGCCGGGCCGTTGGCCTGCTCGCGCCAGCCGGTGACCTGGGTATCGCTGACGAACAGCTTGCCGTCATTGACGATGAACGAGCCGCCCTCCTGGGACAGGCGCAGCTCCTTGACCTTGCCGTCGATCTCCAGCACGCCCTTGCGCCCGACCACGATCGGCAGGCGCGCCAGATACACGCCCGGCGCGGTTTCGCGCAGGTACTGGGCGGGCACCTTCTTGCTCAGTTCGACCAGGTCGACATGCCCGTCATCGACGAAGATCGCCTGGGGGATGCCGTGCTGGCGCTGGACCCACTCGGCGGCCTTGTTGTCGCCGCCGATGAATTCCTTGAGCGACTCTTCCTGGAGCATGCGGCGCACGCTGACCTTGCCCTTGTGGCGGCGGTCTATCTTCTGTTGCACGGCCTGCGCGGTGTAGCCGGAGAGGTCGGGCAGCTTGGGCGGATCCATCTGCAGCGGCTCGATCGGCGCGCTGGCGACGGTGTAGGTCTTGGCCTGTTGCAGCTCCTTGGCGATCACCGCCGGCTGGGCCGCGGCGGCCATGCCGCTGGCCAGCAGCAGGGCGCTGGCGAGCAGGCTGTGGCGGAGGTTCGGGTGCAGGTTCATAACGGTCCTCTCCCGGCCTCAGAAGCGCCAGATCACGTCGACGAAGGCGCGGTGCATGTACGAGTCCGCTTCCTTGCCATAGGCATCGCCGGGCTTGAACACACCGGCGCGCAGGCGTACCAGGGCCGACGGCTCGTCGATCGACTGGCTCAGCGAGGCGGGCAGCAGGCCCTGCTTAAAGTACTTGGTGACCACCACGTCCATCTCCTGGCCCAGGTCCTTCTCGCCGTTGATCAGCGGACGGTTGATGCCATCGTCGTTGACCACCGCGTTGATGCCGCTGGAGCCGATGTTCTGGTTGCCATCGACGCGCCAGAACTTGTGGTAGATGAAGCTTGCGTCGTAGTCGTCGCGCAGTTGCCAGGAGGCGAACAGGGTCGCGGCCTGCAGGTTGCCCAGCTCGCCGCGGAAGGCCTCGCCGAAGCGGTGCACGCGCGAGCGGGTGCCGGTGAAGTTGGAGCGGTTGCTCTCAAGGCCGGTCTGCTCGAAGTTGTTCGAGCCATCGCTGCCGCCACCACCGCTGCCACGGGCGTAGGCCGCGCCGACCTGCCACTGCGGGTCGAGGCGCAGACGGATACCGAGGTCGGTGGCCCAGGCATTGACGTCGCCGCTCTGTTTGCCGGTGGCGACCTGGTCTTCGCCGACCAGCTGGCTGCTGAGGCTGTCGCGATTGCCGGTCAGCCAGGTGACGCTGCCCCAGTAGTTGACGGTGTGGTCGTTGCGCCAGTTGTAGGCGTCGCTGTTGGCCTCAAGGCCCAGCCAGGTGAGGTCGCCGGTGCGGGTCTTGTCGAGGGCATCGACGGTCTCGCCGGGGTTCTTCAGGCTGCCGCTGTCATGGGTATGGTGGGCGCGCAGGCCGACCCAGTGGCCGGGTGTCCACTGCGTGGCGATGTTGCCGTAGATGTGCGTGCGGTCCTTGTCTTCTGGGGCCAGCTCGGTGAGGTCGGTGCGGTATTCGCTGAAGCGTTGGGCGACACCGAGGTCGGCCTTGAGCAGGGTGGTGTCGAAGCTCCAGTTCAGCGCCTCGATGTTGGTGTCGCGCCACATGCCGTCGTCGCTGCGCAGGCGCTGGCGGCCGAAGCGCAGTTGCTCGCCGGGGTAGGGCGTGAAGCCGCTGTAGCCGATCCAGAATTCGCGCAGGGCCAGGTAGCTCTTGTCCGGCTTGCGGCTGTCGTCGCCGGTGTCGACGGCGGTGCCGTCGTCGTTCTGGCGCAGGGTGTCGGTCTCGATGGTGTCGGTGGCGGTCACCGCCTGGCCCATGGCGAAGGCGCTCCAGTTGCCGCGCTCGCCATACACCCAGGGACGCAGGTCCAGGCCCAGGCCGTTGACGTCGCCGCCGGAGCGGGTGCCCAGGTCACGGTCGTCCTCGGACTGGCCGGTGATCTTCACGTCCAGGCCGAAGTTCTTCACTGCGGTTTCCGCGGCCAGGGTCGGCAGCGACCACAGCAGGGCGAAGCTCAGGCCGATGCCGGCTTTCACGAAGGGATTGAGCGTCATAGCGAGTCCTCGGCGTCTACGTCTTTCTCGTCTTGCAGGGCGTCCAGGGCCAGCGGGCTGTTGCTGGCCTGGAGCATCCCGGCACGCGCCTTCTTCTCCTGCTCCAGCAGGCGCTGGGCCTGGCTGCGCTGGTCGGGCGTGAGTTGCTGGTCGAGTTGCTGCAGCAGTTCGCTGGACTGCGGCGTCGGGTTGGACTGGGCAAGCTGGGCGAATACCCAGGCGTTGCCGGTGTTCTGGCGGATGCCGTGGCCTTCGCTGTAGAGCTGGGCCAGGGCGTAGTCGGCACTGAGCTGGCCACCACGAGCCGCGCTGAGCAGGTGGTCGACGGCTTTCTGCGGCTCGACATGGCCCAGGTAGCCGCGGCGGTAGAGCTGGCCTAGGTAGTAGTGGGCGCTGATTTCGCCGGCGTCGGCGGCGGCCTGCAGGTGTTGCTCGGCCTTCACGGCATCGGCCGGAACGGTCTTGCCTTCGTAGTAGAGGCGGCCCAGCAGCAGTTCGGCGCGGGGCTGCTCGGCTTCGCGGCCCTTGTCGATGTAGGCCATCAGCTGGTCGGTGTCGCCCAGTTCAGGGAAGTCGTAGAGCAGTTGCGCAAGGCTGACCCAGGATGCCGGGTTGGCCGGGGCGACGTGTTCGAGCAGGTCCTTGGCGGTCTTCTCGTCGGTCTGGCCGAGGCTCCGGTCGGCGAGCACGCGGGCGACGCTGTCGACCCGTGTGGCAGGCACCGCATTGCGGGCATAGGCGGCCTTGAGCTGGTCGAGCAGGGCGGCCTGCTGGTCGGGTTGGGCGCGTTTCTGGTAGACGGTGGCCAACTCCACGTAGCAGATGTCGGTGCTGCTCAGCGCGGCCTTGCAGATCTGCTCCACCTCGGCCAGGTGCTGGTCGTAGGTGCCTTGGGTGCGGTACAGCAGCACCTGGGCCAGGCCCGCCTCGGGGTTGCCGGCGGCGCGCCACTGGTCGATCTGCTGCTGGGCGTTGATGTTCGGGAAGCTCTGCGGGTATTGCAGGTAGAGCATCGCCAGCGGGATCAGGGTGTTGCCCTCACCTTGCCTGGCCGCGAGCTTGAGCAGGGTTTCGGCCTCTTCGCGTTCGGCCTGGGTGCTGTCGGGCTTGGCCACCAGCAGGCGGCCCAGGCGTGCCTGGGCACGTGGTGAGGTAGCGGCTGCGGCGCGGTAGGTGGCTTCGGCCTGCTTGAGCTGGGCCGGGTCGCGGGTGCCAACCTGAATGTCGGCCAGGCCGACCTGTGCGTCGCTGTAGCCCAGGTCGGCAAGTGCCTTGTAGTTGGCCTCGGCGGTGGCGGTGTCGCCGCGCTTCAGGGCCTCGTTGGCCAGGCGCTGGTCAGGCAAACCGACGCAGCCGGCCAGGGTGATGGCCAGGACGCAGAGCCCGAGAGCCCTGTGGGAGCGGGCTTGCCCGCGAATGGCCGGGACCTGGGATGAAGGTGTGCCTGCTGGCCCCTTCGCGGGCAAGTCCGCTCCCACGGGGACGCAGGGATAATTGTTCGGCGTCATCGTCCTGTCCCCCTCAGAGCCCGCGGGCCACGGCCTTGTCGATCAGCCAGTTCAGCGAGGGACCGCGGTCGCTGTTCACCGAAGCCGGGCGGCCGGCCAGCTCTGCAGGCAGCGACTCGTCTGGCTTGATCTGCACGCGAATGTCCGAAGCCAGGTTGTCGTTGTCCAGGCTGGCGCTGCCGACGATCACACCGGTGCGCACCTCGTCTTCGCCGGCGATCTGGAAGTTGACCCGGGTGCCGGGCTTGACCTCGTCGAACTGGCGATAGCTGAAGCGCGCCTCGACCATCGGGTTGGTGGTGCGCGGGATCAACTGGTAGACCACCTGGCCCTTGCTGGCGTACTGGCCGTCATCCACCAGCTGGCGGGCGACCACGCAGTCGCAAGGGCTGGTGAGGGTGCCGGAAAGCTGCTTGCCAAACAGTTCCTCGACCTTGGCTGGCTCCAGTTGCGAGTCGTCCAGATGGCCCTTGAGCAGGTCGAGCATGCTGGTGTTGAAGGTCGCCAGCGGCGCGCCCTTGACCACCTGCGCACCGTTTTCCACCAGGCTCTGCATGCTGCCGTCGCGGGGCATGGTGACGTTGGTGGTCGGTACTGCGACCACACCGGCCTCGGCGTGGCTGACGAAGTACAGGCCGTACAGCGATTTGGCGACGAAACCGAAGGCGGCGATGCCGACCACGAACACGCCCAGGGTGACGGTGACGGCACGCAGGCGACCGAAGGCCGAAAGGCCGGAGCCTGCGTCCTTCTGCTTGCGCGCCTTGGTGAAGTTGTCGCGCTGCAGGGTACTGAGCACATCACCGACGCTGATCAGCTCGCCGGACAGGTGGGAGGTGATGATGTGGCGCAGGGTGGCGATATCGCGCGGTTCCAGGTTCTGGAATTCGACACCGGTGCGGCCGCTCTGCGGATCGCTGGAGCGCACCAGGAACTCGATGTCCATCGACAGCCCCAGGTTGTCGACCACGAACTGCAGGCGACCACGTACGACATCTCCGACCGGAAGGGCTTTTTTGGCATGGAACGACAGACCACCGGCGGAGAGGTCGTCGACCTTCACATCCTGCGGCTGGCGCTCGCTGTCCAGGTAGCGCAGCTTGGCCGGGATGCGCACCCGGGCGTGCTGGCGCTGGGCTTCGGACTCATGCACGACGTTGACGTTCACGGCGGTATTCATGGCGATTTGTTCCTGTTGGATCGATCCGGGTTGGGCTCACACGACCATGAACAGCACAGCGACGAAGATGCTGGCGGCCGAGAAGGTCATGGTCCGAGAGGACCAGGTGTTGAACCATTGTTGAAAGCTGGCGAGGTCACGTTTCAGTGCAGTCGGCTGGCGGGTCCAGGACTGCTTGTCGAGGCGGAAGAACACGTAGATCTTCATCAGCGCGCCGACGATCTGGTTGTAATAGAGGATCAGCGGATAGGCCGGGCCGACACTGTGGCCCGAGCACAGCAGCATGATGGTGAGGATCAGGCGGGTGATGCCGATCCACAGCAGGTACACCAGCAGGAACTGCAGGCCGAACTTGAAGCTGGCGATCACCGCCACGGTCAGGCCCAGCAGGCTGGTCCACATCGACACACGCTGGTCGAGCAGCACGATGCTGGTGAACAGCCCCAGGCGCTTGAGGCCCAGGCCCAGGGCGCGGGAGTTCTGCCGCAGGTTGTTGCCATACCAGCGGTACATCAGCTTGCGGCTGGCCTTGACGAAGCTCTTTTCCGGCGGATGCTCGACCGTGTTGATCGCCGCGTCCGGCACGTAGAAGGTGTCGTAGCCCAGGCGCATCAGGCTGAACCAGCTCGACTTGTCGTCGCCGGTGAGGAACTTGAAGCGGCCCAGGCGCCAGTGCATCAGCGAGTCGCTTTCGACGTCGGCGATGAACTCGGGGTTGGTGACCACGCTTGCGCGGAACATCGACATGCGCCCGGTCATGGTCAGCACGCGCTTGGACAGCGCCATCGAGCACATGTTGATGTGGCGCTGGGCGAAGCGCAGCTTGTGCCACTCGCTCATGATGTAGCCGCCGCGCACTTCGCAGAATTCGTTGGTGGTCAGGCCACCGACATTGGGGTAGAGCTTGAACCAGGGCACGGTCTTGCGAACTACGCCCTCGGCCAGCACGGTGTCGCCGTCGATCACCGCAACCACGGCGTTTTCGTCCGGCAGCATCCGCGAGATGGCCCGAAAACCGTAGGCCAGGCCGTCGCGCTTGCCGGTACCGGCGATGCGCACGAAGTCCAGGGCGACGTGTTCGGGCGGGTTGTACTTGGCCCACAGGCTCTTGACCAGCAGCTCGTCGGACTTCTCCACCAGCGAGCAGACCACGGTGGTCGGATAGCCGCATTCGATCGCTTCGCGGATCACCGAGCTGTACACCTGGGCGGTGGTCAGCGCATCGATGCGAAAGCTGGTGACCATCAGGTACACATGCGACGGTTCGGCTGCCTTGCCCAGCTTCTGCACCTTGCGGCGCAGGTAGGGGTAGACCAGGTACAGGAAGATCATGCCGCGGATGAAATGGGTGGCGCCCATGGAGTAGCGCCAGATGCCGACTGCGCCGACCAGGAAGATGAAGTGCTTCGACTGCGAATCGAAGATATCGCTGGGCAGGGCCAGGGCGATCAGCATGAGCAGGCTCATGTAGAGCAGCCATCCGGCGCACTGCAACAGCACTGTCTGGAGCCTTTGCATGTTCAGCATCCGTCGCGAGAATCAGGAGAATGCGGGGCCGACCGGCCCCGCGTCGGGCTGGCTTACCAGCAGATGCCTTCGGTGCGGGTGAGGGTGCTGGTGGGCTTGCTCATGAAGCCGACCAGATCGATCACCTGCTTGCCTTCCGGCGCCTGCTGGGCAAGGGCGCGGAACTGTTCGTCGCGGTTGCCGAGGATGATGATGTCGGCGCCATCGACCACCTGCTGGAAGTCGGCGTTGAGCAGCGACGAGACATGCGGGATCTTCGACTCGATGTAGTCCTTGTTGGCGCCGTGGACACGGGCGTACTCGACGTTCTGGTCGTAGATGTTCAGCTCGTAGCCCTTGCCGATCAGGCGCTCGGCCAGTTCCACCAGCGGGCTTTCGCGCAGGTCGTCGGTGCCGGCCTTGAAGCTCAGGCCGAGCAGGGCGATCTTGCGCTTGTCGTGGCTTTCGATGATGTCGAAGGCGTTCTGCACCTGCGACTCGTTGCTGCGCATCAGCGAGTCGAGCAGCGGCGCCTTCACATCGAGGCTGGCAGCACGGTAGGTGAGGGCGCGCACGTCCTTGGGCAGGCACGAACCGCCGAAGGCGAAGCCTGGGCGCATGTAGTACTGCGACAGGTTCAGGGCCTTGTCCTGGCAGACCACGTCCATCACTTCGCGACCATCGACGCCGACCGCCTTGGCGATGTTGCCGATCTCGTTGGCGAAGGTCACCTTGGTGGCGTGCCAGACGTTGCAGGTGTACTTGATCATCTCGGCCACTTCGATCGGCTTGCGGATGATCGGCGCGTCGAGCTCTTCGTAGATCGCCTGCAGTACGTCGCCGCTGGCGCTGTCCAGTTCGCCGATGACGGTCATCGGAGGCTGGTCGTAGTCCTTGATCGCGGTACTTTCACGCAGGAACTCGGGGTTGACCGCCACGCCGAAATCGACGCCGGCCTTCTTTCCGGAGCAGTCTTCGAGGATCGGGATCACCACGTTCTTCACCGTGCCCGGCAGCACGGTGCTGCGTACCACGATGGTGTGGCGGCGGGTGGTGTCGCGCAGCACGTAGCCGATCTCGCGGCACACCGATTCGATGTATTCCAGGCCCAGGTCGCCGTTCTTCTTGCTTGGCGTACCGACGCAGATCATCGACACGTCGCTGGCGCGGATCGCCTCGGCGAAGTCGGTGGTGCCACGCAGGCGACCATTGGCGATGCCTTGCTGCAGGAGTTGCTCCAGACCCGGCTCGACGATTGGCGACTTGCCCTGGTTGATGAGGTCGATCTTGGTGGTGGACACATCCACACCAATCACTTCATGGCCCCTTGCCGACAGGCAACCTGCACAGACGGCACCCACGTAACCCAAACCAAAGATGCTGATACGCATCGTATTCACCTCGTGTGTTTATCACGCCGGCTCTTTCGAAGAACCGGACCGGGTTGATTGACCTGCTTTTACGGGCGCACGGATCCATGGCGAATTGACACTTCACCGAACGCAGGCATGAATGAATCCGGAGCGCAAACAGTGCTGCGCTCAAAGTTGGCAGTAAAAGGCCAGTTATAAAAAGGCGTGCCCTGAGATGCAGCCGTCTTTATTGCAACGCGTTATCGGGTGCGCTGCTGTGCTTGTTCTTTCAAGTGAATAAATCCTTTGAAATCAACCACTAGGACGATTAGTAAGGGGCGCGGCTCTCCTGCTTGAACAGACCGCTTGGTTATACCGAAGCGGTAGTCGAAGTTATCAGCGCAGGTAGTGAGTACCTGCCACTTGTCATCTGTAAGTCATCTCTCACGTTGCACGCTCGTGATTCGTTACGGGTGCTATGAGCGATCTGCGAAGGGAGAAGTTCCGAGGTGCGTTCAGGGCAGATGAAAGATTTCTAAATATTTTTTCAGTGAGAAATACTTTCATTCTGATAGCACGGATGGGTTTCGCCCCTATATATAAAGGGCGGAATCAAGATGAGATGGTTATATGCCAGTATCGGAAAAATTTTTTCAAAATTCGTCAAAAAACTACGAACGGTCTTATGGCGTTTGGCGATAAGCTCAGCCTTGCCTGTTTTTTGGCGCCGGTAATTTGGCTTTTTTGAGGCGGGGATTGCAGGAGCGCGCTGGTTGGGGTGCTCCTGCAAGACTGGGAAGCAGGGCTAGTCCGCTGGATGATCGCGCAGGAACACCAGGTGGTCGGGCTTCGATTGTTCGGCGCTGTAGTAGTAGCCTTGCACGTCGAAGCGCTTGAGCTGCTCGGGATCGTTGATGCGCTCCTGGATCACGAAGCGGCTCATCAGGCCACGCGCCTTCTTGGCGTAGAAGCTGATGATCTTGTACTGGCCGTTCTTCAAGTCCTTGAAGTCGACGTTGATCACGCGGGCATTCAGCGCATTCTTCTTCACGGCGCTGAAGTACTCGTTGCTGGCCAGGTTCAGCAGCAGGTCATCGCCTTGTTCGGCCAGGGCCTGGTTCAGCCATTCGCTGATGCGCGTGCCCCAGAAGGCGTAGAGGTCCCTGCCGCGTGCGTTCGCGAGCTTGGTGCCCATTTCCAGGCGATAGGGCTGCATCAGGTCAAGCGGTCGCAGCAGGCCATAGAGGCCCGAGAGCATGCGCAGGTGTTGCTGGGCATAGCTGAAGTCGTCCTCGCCAAGGGTTTCGGCATCCAGGCCTGTGTATACGTCGCCCTTGAACGCCAGCAGCGCCTGCTTGGCGTTGGCGGGGGTGAAGTCTGGGGTCCAGCTGCCGAAGCGCGCGGCGTTGAGGCCGGCAAGCTTGTCGGACAGGTGCATCAGCTCGGCGATCTGCGCCGGCGACAGCTCGCGCAGTTGGGTGATCAACGTCTGCGAATCGTCCAGGTACTGCGGCAGGGTATGGCGCTGGGTTACCGGTGGGGTGTCGTAGTCGAGGGTCTTGGCGGGGGAAATCACCGTCAGCATGGGTCGGCTCCTGAAATCGTCGCCGACGATTCTACGGGGCCAGCAGGGCAACGCCAAACTATGGTGACGATAGTCACAGACCATCGCCCGGGCAGGCGCTATAGTGCGCATCATCCGTTTAGGGAGAACCGATCGTGCGCATTGCCTTCGCCGTGCTGGCCGGGTTGTTCAGCCTGGCTGTGCAGGCCGCTCCAGCCAATTCCGTCAGCTTCGACCGCAGCCATTGGCCCGAGCAACTCGACAGCCCGGTGCTGTTCGACGTGGCATCGCGCGCGCAGATCCTCTCCTTCGCCCAGGTGCTGCATGAAAGCGAGATGCTCGATGAGCGCGCTCTGGCGGCGCGCCTGGGGCTGCGGCAGATCAACCTGGCGGTGATCCGTTCGGTGCGTGCGCGCATGTGGCAGCGGTTGTGGGAAAACTTCCAGCAGGCCCAGCTCAGTTGCGAGCAGGATGCATCGTTTTGCTATCCGCTGGATTCGATGGCGGATTTGCGTACGCGTTCGGCTACGTTCGCTACAGATGTCGGCGAATTCTACAAAGAATGGGTCGAGCCCAGCCATCAATTCAACGTCCGTTACCTTGACGAGCAATTGCGCAAGGCGGCCTTGTTTCCACAGACCAGCAGCGAGATCGAGCGGCTGTCGAATGGCGAGCGCAGTGGCGATGAACTCAACGACCGGATGTTCCTGCTGACGTTCGTCGGCGGCCCTGGCCCGGTCGGCGGCAACACGGACCTGCTCAACGATTACCTGCGCCGGCAAAAGCTGGGCGCAGTGTTCTTCGTGCTGGGCAACCGCGTGCAGCAGCGCCGCGACATGGCCCAGGGGGCCAATGTCGCGGCGCTCTACGCTGGACAGTGCGTGGGGATTCAGGGCTGGGAGTATCGCTCCCACGCCCAGTGGCAGGGCTGGCAGGACTCCCTGCGGCGCAGCCAGGCGCAGGTGCAGGGGCTGATGCCCGAGCAGTACGTGCCGCTGTTCCGCCCACCCTATGGGCAGCGCCGTGCCGACGGCGAGGCGTTCATGGCGGCGCAAGGGCTGCAGGTGTCACTGTGGGACATCGACGCCCAGGACGACGGCGCGCTGGATGCCGATCAGTCGGCCCAGCGGGTGATGACCCTGATGCTGCTATGGCGCAAGGGTGTAATCCAGTTCCACGACACCCTGCCCAAGGCACAGCCGGCCCTGGAATGGCTGTTGCAGCACACGGCGCAGAGCGGGATCGGGTGGCAGGATTGCATGGAATACGCGCATCTGCGCTAGCTAGAAAATCCAGGGTCCAACAGTGACTGTAGTCCCCCGTCACCGTATCGCCAAGCGCGGTTCGTCATTCGGCAAAATAAACTTCACCGGAGCGTAAAAAGTCTTTTTTCCGTCACGCCTTTTGCGGTATGAAGGAATCAGACAGCCGATTCCTGCAGCACAGGTGGCGTCATCCAGGCCCTCCTTTGCCAGGTGCGCTCCCCGCCCGTAACGACGCGGATACGGGGAGAACGGCGGTCACTCTGCGGTGCAGCGAAGCTGTGCCGTCCTGCTTTCACATAAGGTGACCGAGTATGGATGACCAAGGACGCAACCCTTCCTCCAACCAGCCAATCCTGTATGTGCTCGATACCAACGTCCTGATTCACGATCCCAACGCTTTGCTCAACTTCGAGGAGCACCACGTCGCCATACCGATGACGGTGCTGGAGGAACTCGACAAGCTCAAGACCGGTAAACAGACCATCGCCGCCGAATGCCGCCAGGCCATTCGCCTGATCGACCAGACCCTGGGCGATGCATCACCCAGCGATGTCGAACAAGGGGTACCGATCCAGCGTGGCAAGAGCGGGCCGAAGGGCTTCCTGTCGATCCTGATGAGCCCGCGCAACGAACCGAACCGGTTGCTGCCGGAAAACCTCAACGACAACATCATCATCAACCAACTGCTGGAGCTGCGTGCCAGGCGGGCTGACCTGGACGTGGTGCTGGTCACCAAAGACATCAACATGCGCCTGAAGGCGCGCGCTTGTGGCATCGCCGCCGAGGACTACAGCACCGACCAACTGGTCGACGATGTGTCCCTGCTCTCGAAGGGCTACCACTCGGTCACCGGCTCCTTCTGGGACCGGGTCAGCAAGGTCGACACCCGCCAGGAACGGGGCCGCACCTGGCATCGCGTACAACTGATCGACAACTTGCCGGCCGTGCACGTCAATGAGTTCATCATCGACGAGCAGGGCTTCGTCGGCTGGATCAAGGGCATTCGCGAGAACGAGCTGCTATTGCTCGACCTGCACCAGGAGCCGCTGCTGCATCAGGAAGCCTGGGGCCTCAAGCCCCGCGACATCCACCAGAGCCTGGCGCTGTTCGCCCTGCTCGATCCGGACATCCACCTGGTCAATCTCACCGGCGCGGCCGGCTCGGGCAAAACCATCCTGGCATTGGCTGCAGCCATCGAGCAGACCATGGTCAGCAAGCGCTACCGGCGTATCATCGCCACCCGCAGTGTGCAGGGGCTGGACCAGGAGATCGGCTTCCTGCCGGGCACCGAGGCGGAAAAAATGGAGCCCTGGCTGGGCGCCATCACCGACAACCTCGAGGCGTTGCACATGGATGACGAAAGCACCCACGGCAGTGTCGAGTACATCCTCGAACGGGTGCCGCTGCAGTTCAAGTCGCTGAACTACATCCGTGGCCGCAGCTTCCAGCAGAGCCTGATCCTGATCGATGAATGCCAGAACCTCACCCCGCACCAGATGAAGACCATCATCACCCGTGCAGGCTCTGGCTCCAAGGTGGTCTGCCTGGGCAACCTGGCGCAGATCGACACCCCCTACCTGTCCGCGACCAGCTCGGGCCTGACCTACCTGACCGAGCGCTTCAAGGACTTCCCCCATGGCGTGCACATCACCCTGCAGGGTGTGCCGCGTTCGGTACTGGCCGAGTACGCCGAGTCGCACCTGTAGACCCGGATCGCTCATTACGCAGGCTCGCCCGCTCCCACACGGTTGTGGGGGCGGGCGAGCCCTGTGATGAGGCCGAGCCTGCCGACACATTCCCCTGCGCAAAGCTGACCCACAGGTTTACACTCTGCTTTCCCTTCACAGGAGCAGAGCAGTGCTGACTCATCTCGATTCCCAGGGGCGTGCCAACATGGTCGACGTCACTGAAAAAGCCGTGACTGCGCGCGAGGCGATCGCCGAGGCACGGGTGCGCATGTTGCCGCAGACCTTGCGGATGATCGTCGACGGCGAGCATCCCAAGGGCGATGTGTTCGCCGTGGCGCGCATCGCAGGTATCCAGGCGGCGAAGAAGACCAGCGACCTGATCCCGCTGTGCCATCCGCTGATGCTCACCAGCGTCAAGGTCGAGCTGGCTGCCGAAGGCGAAGATGTGGTGCATATCGTTGCCCGTTGCAAGCTGGCCGGGCAGACCGGTGTCGAGATGGAGGCCCTGACCGCCGCCAGCGTCGCGGCGCTGACGATCTACGACATGTGCAAGGCCGTGGACAAGGGCATGGTCATCGAGCAGGTGCGCCTGCTGGAGAAGCTTGGCGGCAAGAGCGGCCACTACAAGGTGGAGGGGTGATGAAGATCAAGGCCCTCTATTTCGCCCGTTACCGTGAGCTGCTTGGCGTTGATGCCGAGCGTCTGGAAGGGGATTTCAAGGTACTCGACGACGTGCGCCAGGCGCTGGTTGCCAGAGGGGGCGTTTACGCCGTGCTGGCCGAGCAGAACCTGATGTGCGCGCGTAACGAGGAGCTGTGCAGGCTCGATGAGCCGGTCGAGGACGGCGATGAGCTTGCCTTCTTCCCGCCGGTGACCGGAGGTTGAGCATGGGCGTACGGGTACAGCAGGCGGCGTTCGACCCCGGTGCCGAGGTCAATGCCATGCACGCTGCCAATGTTGGCGTGGGCGCGGTGGTGGGGTTCGTCGGTTATGTGCGCGACTTCAACGACGGTCGCGAGGTGGCGGGGATGTTTCTCGAGCACTACCCAGGCATGACCGAGAAGGCCCTGGCCAAGATCGTGGTCGAGGCCGAGCAGCGCTGGCCGTTGCTCAAGGTCGAGGTGCTGCACCGCATCGGTGCGCTGGAACCGGGCGAGCCGATCGTGTTCGTGGGTGTCGCCAGTGCCCATCGGCAGGCCGCGTTCGATGCCTGCAACTTCATCATGGACTATCTCAAGACCCGGGCGCCGTTCTGGAAGAAGGAGAACACTCAGGAAGGACCGAGGTGGGTCGAAGGCAGGCAGAGTGACCAGGATGCTGCCGGGCGCTGGTAGAACCATCTGTCTGATGGCCGGGGCGTTGCCCCGGTTCGCGGGCAAGTCGGGTCGCCGCACCGCCGCTCCTACAGGTACCCGCTGCCCTCAGGTCCAGCACATTACCTGTGGGAGCGGCGGTGCGGCGACTAGACTTGCCCGCGAAGAATCCAGCACCGATCAGTGATGCTTGCGCGGCACTGGCGTGAGCAATTCATCCGGCGGCATCTCGCACTTGATCTTGCGCCCCAGCAGTTCCTCGATCGCCGGCAACTGGTAGGAGTCATCCTCGCCGGCAAAACTGATCGACACACCACTGGTGCCTGCACGGCCGGTACGGCCGATGCGGTGCACGTAGTCGTCCGGGTCTTCCGGCAGGGTGAAGTTGATCACGTGGCTGATACCGTCGATATGGATCCCGCGCCCGGCCACGTCGGTGGCCACCAGCACGGTGATGCGCCCTTCGCGGAAGTTTTCCAGGGTACGGATGCGCTTGTGCTGCGGCACATCGCCCGACAGTTGGGCGGCATTGATGCCGTCGCGCACCAGCTTCTCCTCGATGCGCCGCACCTCGTCCTTGCGATTGGCGAAGACCATCACCCGTTCCCACTTGTTCTGCGTGACCAGGTTGTACAGCAGCTTGTACTTGTCGCGGCCCGCCACGGCATAGACGTGCTGCTCGACCGTCTCGCTGGCGACGTTCTCCGGCTCGATCTCGACGATGGCCGGATCAGTAGTCCACTGCTTGGCCAGGTTCATGACGTCGTCGGTGAAGGTGGCGGAGAACAGCAGGGTCTGGCGTTCGCTCTTGGGCGGGGTCTGGCGGATGATCTGGCGTACCTGTGGGATGAAGCCCATGTCGAGCATGCGGTCGGCTTCGTCCAGCACCATCACCTCGACCATGTCCAGGTGCACTTCGCCGCGTTGCTGGAAGTCCAGCAGGCGGCCCGGGGTGGCGACCAGGATGTCGCAGTAGCGCTTTTCCAGGGCCTTGAGCTGCTTGTCGTACTCCATGCCGCCGACGAAGCTCATCACGTTCAGCCCGCTGTACTTGGTCAGGGCCTCGGCGTCCTTGGCGATCTGCACCACCAGTTCGCGGGTCGGGGCGATGATCAGGGCACGCGGCTCGCCCATGTAGCGTTCCTTGGGCGGCGGGGTCTGCTGCAGCTGCGAGATGATCGAGATCAGGAACGCCGCCGTCTTGCCGGTGCCGGTCTGGGCCCGGCCGATGGCATCCTGGCCACGCAGGGTGTAACCCAGGACCTGGGCCTGGATCGGCGTGCAGTAGGGGAAGCCCAGGTCGTGGATGGCATGCATCAGCTCGTTGGAGAGCTTGAAGTCGTGGAAGCGGGTCTTGCCTTCCTGAGGCTCGACCACGAAGTCCTCGGGCTTCCACAGGCTGGCCTGGGGCTTGGGTTTGCGCTCACGGCGGGGTTTTTCCCGGGGCGGCTCGACAGGCGCGGCTTCAGCCTTGGCCACAGGTTCGGGCTGGCTGCGCGGCGCAGACTTCGCTCTTGGCGGTTTCGGGGGCCGGGCCGGTGCAGGCTGAGGCGTGGGTGCAATCACGGGGGCAGCGGGCGCGACGGCCTGTGGGGCGGCGTCTCCCTTGCCGAATATTTTCTTGAGTGCCTTGAGCACGGTCGTCTCGTCAACTGGTTAAGGAATGTACGCCGGGCAGTGTAATGCAAGATCCAGGCTCGGCGTAGTACCGGGTGTAGTCCAATGCGCCGACGGCTACAGGCGCACGTCGATTTACAGCAGGCACTTGGCCAGCCAGTCGTGGATATCGCTCAGCTCCTCGACCACCACCTCGTGTTCCATGGGGTATTCGTGCCAGCGCGCGGCCACGCCCCAGGTGTTCAGGTACTCGAAGGCCGTGCGGCCCATCGACGGGATCACCACCGGGTCATGCACACCGTGCAGGCACAGGGCCGGGGTACGTTGCTGGCAAGCGCTGACCTGGTGGCTTTCGTTGAAGGTCGGGGCGTAGGTGGACAGGGCGATCACCCCTCCGAGCGCTTCCTGCCACTTTATATAGGCGGTATGCAGCACTACGGCGCCGCCCTGGGAAAATCCGGCGAGGATGATCCTCGACAGGTTGATGCCCTTGGCCTGCTCGGCCTTGATCAGCTCGATGACCTGGTCGGCCGATTCTTCAAGTTGCGCCTCGTCGATGGCCCGGGCCGGGGTCATGGCCTTGATGTCGTACCAGCTCGGCATGGCATAGCCGCCGTTGATGGTGACTGGGCGGGTCGGCGCCTGGGGCATGATGAAACGGGTGCTTTGCAGACGTTCCTGCATGAATTCGGCCACCGGTAGGAAGTCGTAACGGTCGGCCCCCAGGCCGTGCAACCAGATCACACAGGCGTCGGCGGTCTTCTGGGGTTCGAGAATCAGCGGGTTGGTCATGACTGCTCCGAAAAAGTGCGTAAGAACTTATTGAGTGCGTAAAAAGAAGGCGCTGGTGGTTAGTGCCATAAAAAGATGTCGCAACTCTACAACTTTACCCCCTTGACGCATGCTTAAACGCTTAAGGCGGCAACTATGGTACGCGCTTTGCTACGTTCGTACCGATGCGATGGACGGGGACCTGAACGGTAACACCCGCCCACGTGGATGAAAGGCTGTCACAGAACAGCCCATTGCGCCAATTGACCCAAAAACAAGCCAACAAGGGTCGGATGCGCCTCATAAGGGTGCGGTGCAATTCCGGCTCGGTACAACAAGAGCATTTGGAGGTTGTTGATGAAGATGTTTAAAACCACGCTGGCAGTCCTGACCGCTGCCGCCACCCTGGGCACCGTGGGCGCCGCTCAGGCTGGCGCCACCCTCGATGCGGTACAGAAAAAGGGCTTCGTCCAGTGTGGCGTGAGCGACGGCCTCCCGGGCTTCTCCGTCCCTGACGCCCAGGGCAAGATCGTCGGCATCGACGCCGACGTCTGCCGCGCCGTGGCTGCCGCCGTGTTCGGCGACGCCACCAAGGTCAAGTTCAGCCAGCTCAACGCCAAGGAGCGCTTCACCGCGCTGCAGTCCGGCGAAGTCGACGTACTGTCGCGCAACACAACCTGGACCAGCTCGCGTGACGCTGGCATGGGCCTGGTGTTCGCCGGTGTCACCTACTATGACGGCGTGGGCTTCCTGGTGAACAAGAAGCTGGGCGTTTCCAGCGCCAAGGAGCTCGATGGCGCGACCATCTGCATCCAGGCCGGTACCACCACCGAGCTGAACGTCTCCGACTACTTCCGCGCCAATGGCCTGAAATACACGCCGATCACCTTCGACACCTCCGACGAGAGCGCCAAGTCGCTGGAGTCCGGTCGTTGCGACGTGCTGACCTCCGACAAGTCGCAGCTCTACGCACAGCGCTCCAAGCTGGCGGCTCCCACCGAGTACGTGGTGCTGCCGGAAACCATCTCCAAGGAGCCTCTGGGCCCGGTCGTGCGTAAAGGCGACGAGGAGTGGTTCAGCATCGTCAAGTGGACCCTCTACGCCATGCTCAACGCCGAAGAAGCAGGCGTGACTTCGAAGAACGTCGAGGCCGAAGCCAAATCCACCAAGAACCCTGACGTCGCCCGCCTGCTGGGTGCCGACGGCGAGTACGGCAAGGACCTGAAGCTGCCCAAGGACTGGGTGGTGAAGATCGTCAAGCAAGTCGGCAACTACGGTGAAGTGTTCGAGAAGAACCTGGGCAAGAGCACCCCGCTGGAAATCGACCGCGGCTTGAATGCCCTGTGGAACAACGGCGGCATCCAGTACGCACCGCCTGTGCGCTGATGGCTGTCCCCCCCCCCCGCCGGCGGGCCGCCCCCCCCCCCCCCCCCCCCCCCCCCGGGGGCGGGCGGCACGCCCAGCG